>JBBSUS010000157.1:0-6033 GCA_038234195.1 Hyphomicrobiales bacterium
AGCGGTGCCAAAAACGGCACCGCCCAACCGACCCAAAAGACTTCCCATCAAGCAATCAGCTCGTCGGCGCGACGCCGGTCGTCGTACCAAGCGAGCTGGCGATATTGGTGAAGGTCGTGGTCCGATTTGTGCCGAGGGTCGTCAGGGCAAAGATGATGACCACCGAAATAAGACCTGCGATCAGGCCATACTCGATGGCGGTCGCGCCGGACTCGTCTTTGGCGAAACGTGCGAGAAGCTTGGACATGGGAACTCCGTTGATCCAATTGGTCGACATTCCCGTCGACTTGGCTCCGTCGATCGGTTGATGGCGACCATAACGCCCCGCTGTTATGAACGGCTTAACGCGCTTGGTTTATTTTTCATTATATCCAGGAGAGCCCCGTCTGGCACTGGTTTCGCTGTGGGCACCGGATGGAAATGCCGTCGCGGAGGAGGGAGACGGGTTGCAAATGCCGCTGTTTGTCCAAGTCTTCTTCGCTGATATGACCGAAAGGAAGTCCGCGTCCCAGACGACATCTCACCGGCAGGGAGGTGGAGAAATTATGTCAGGACTATTGACCTAATATGCACATTATCGGAGGGTGATCGCGACCTGAGGAGGAAGCCATGGACGTGACCGCTCTGTTTGCTTCACGAAGCAACCGCATGCGCGCATCTGAAATCCGTGAATTGCTCAAGCTTCTGGACCAGCCCGACATCATCTCCTTCGCCGGCGGGATCCCCGATCCGGCGCTGTTTCCCCACGAAGCGTTCAGGCGGGCCTATGCCAAGGTGCTGGCACGCTCGGAAACGAACCAGGCCCTGCAATACCAAGCCAGCGAAGGCTATGTGCCGCTGCGGGTCTGGATCGCGTCCGAGATGCGCAGGATCGGTGTGCCCTGCGACGAGGGAAACATCTTCATCACCTCCGGTTCGCAACAGGGCCTCGACTATCTCGGCAAGCTGTTCCTGTCGCCCGGCGATACCGTCCTCGTCACCTACCCGACCTATCTCGGTGCGCTCCAGGCGTTCAATGTCTACGAGCCGAACTATGATCGCCTGAGGCTCGACCTTACCGAACGCGCGGCTCCCGATGCCGCGCGAGCGACGGCCATCCGCGACGGCCGTGGTCGCACCAAATTTGCCTACGTCGTTCCGGACTTCGCCAATCCCACGGGAGAGACGCTGGAACTTGCAGATCGCAGGGCCCTGCTGGACATGGCAGAGGATATGGACATCGCGATCATCGAGGACTCGGCCTACCGGGCCCTGCGCTACAGTGGCGAACCGATCGCGCCTGTTCTTGCCCTGGACTGCGAGCGCAGCGGCGGCATCGAGATGTCCCGCACAATCTTCTGCGGCTCCTTCTCCAAAACCCTGTCGCCTGGTCTCCGCGTCGGCTGGATCTGCGCGCCCAAGCGGGTCGTCGACAAGCTCGTCCTGATCAAGCAGGCCTCCGATCTGCACAGCCCCTCCCTCAACCAGATGGCCATTCTGGAGGTCGCGGCGGCCAGCTTTGACAATCAGATCAGCCGGGTGCGGACCGTCTATGGCGCGCGTCGCGATGGGCTCCTTGCCGCTTTGAAAGCTCATATGCCGAATGGCGTCTCCTGGACCGGCACGGATGGCGGCATGTTCGTCTGGGTGACATTGCCGCGGGGGATCGATACGGCCGCCCTGCTGGCGCGGTCCGTTCGGGAGGCGCGGGTCGCCTTCGTTCCTGGTGGCGCGTTCCACCCGGATGGATCGGGCACGAATACCCTTCGCATGTCGTTCAGCCTCGCCGACGAACGCGCGCTCGAGATCGCCATCCCGAAGCTGGCGCGGATGATCGGCTCCGAATTGGAGCGTGAGGCAGCCTGAATCCAAGAACGAGGCAATTCCGCCCCGTACGCCAGTGGAGGATCGCTGGCACCGGCGCAGGAGGTCGGCAAACAATCGGCACCGAGGCGTTGGGCGCCACGTGCTTTCCTCTGGGTCATATCCTACCACCGGGATCGCGGGCACCGACGTTTGGCGCTCGACCCCTCGCATCGCCCCGCCGCCAGGCTTGGTTCCATGGCCCATGGGTGCGGGCCCGCGTGCAGCAGATCACGACGGGGTCTTAATCCCCTCTTTACCCTGAGGCGATAAGACGGACGCATCCTGAATTCTTCGGTGAAAGTTCGCCCGATGCTTCACGTCAAAACCGCCGCCAGCCTCTTCGTCGTCTGTGTCGCGCTTTGCGGTCCGGTGACTGCCGCCGAAATCACGACGCCGCTCACGGTGGCGATCGATCAGGCGCGCATCGTGGCGATCGACCGTGACGCAACGACGGTGATCGTCGGCAATCCCGCGATCGTCGACGTGGAAGTGCTCAGTTCGAAACGGCTGGTGCTGACGGGCAAGAGCTACGGCATCACCAATCTCGTCATTCTGGATCAGAAGGGCGAGCCGATCCTCGATCAGAAGGTCGCCGTCCAGACCTTCGAGGAAAACACCGTGCGGGTCTATCGCCAGGCAAGCCGGGTAACATACTCCTGTGCTCCGAAGTGCGAGCCCACGGCCACGATCGGCGACGATGCGACAAGCTTCTCCAAGGCCGCCGAGCAGTATTCGACGCATCAGCAGATCGCGAGCCAGGCGTCCAAGTAGTCGCAAGCCGCAGCGACGCGAACTATCGCGTGCTGGCCTGACCCGCGAGGCGTTTGATCGAGCCGATTGCGTGGTAAGCTGCATCAGCGCAGCCAGCCGTGCCGTTTCCGTTTCGGCCGTTCAGGTCCCGGAGCGACTACCCTCCTTCTCGCCATGCTCACCGGATACGCCCCGACCGTGCTGCGTTACACGCAAGTCGCCCGATAGATCAGGGCCGTGCCGATAGGGGCTCGCTGCTCTAGGTTCCCCGTTTGGACGATTTCGAACGGGAGAACACTTTGGGTCGCACGATTCTCATGGTCCTCGACTCGGTCGGCATCGGCGGAGCCGACGACGCCGCATCGTTCGGTGACGACGGAGCGGACACGCTTGGCCATATCCGCAAGGCTGCACTCCTGGGCGCCGCAGATCGCGACGGCCTGCGAAGCGGCCCCCTCGCGCTGCCCCATCTCGACGCGCTTGGCCTCGCCAGGGCCGCCGGCGATGAACACGGCTCCATGCCGCAGGGCTTGTGGGGGTCGGCCGCCGAAATATCCACCGGCAAGGACACCCCTTCGGGGCATTGGGAAATCGCTGGCGTGCCGGTACAGTTCGACTGGGGCTATTTTCCCTGGACCGTGCCCGCCTTTCCGCCCTCGCTGATCCAGCAGATCGTCGACGACAGCGGTATTCCCGGCATTTTGGGCGACCGCCATGCTTCCGGCATCGAGATCATCGCCGAGTGCGGTGAAGACAGCATCGCCACGGGCAAGCCGATCCTCTACACCTCCTCCGACAGCGTCATCCAGATTGCCGCGCACGAGGCACATTTCGGGCTCGATCGCCTCTATGCGCTCTGCTCGGTCGCGCGACGGCATGTCGATCCGCTCAATATCGGCCGGGTGATCGCGCGTCCCTTCGTCGGCGAAGCAGGCGATTTCCGCCGCACGGCGAACCGGCGCGACTATGCCGTGCCGCCCCCCGAACCCACCGTGCTCGACCGGCTCGTCGAGACCGGCCGCCGGGTGATCGCGGTCGGCAAGATCGGCGACATCTTCGCCCACCGGGGCATCAGCGAGGTTCGCAAGGGCGACGGCAACATGGCGCTCTTCGATGTCATGCTCGGTGCGCTCGACGGCGCCGAAGACGGCGATCTGATCTTCGCCAATTTCGTCGATTTCGACATGCTCTACGGTCATCGCCGCGACGTCGCCGGATACGCGGCCGCCCTTGAATCCTTTGACGCGCGGCTGCCGGAACTCCGGTCGAAGCTCAAGCCCGGCGACCTCGCCATCATCACCGCCGATCACGGCTGCGACCCGACCTATCCGGGAAGCGACCACACCCGCGAAACCGTGCCGGTCCTCGCCTTCGGCCCCGACATCGCACCCGGTTCGATCGGACGCCGTTCCACCTTCGCCGACATCGGCGAGAGCATCGCGGCCCATCTCGGTCTCTCGCCCGGTCGCCACGGCAAGAGCTTCCTATGAGCGACGACGTCTCGATCGCGGTAGTGCGCGCGAGAGCGGCAAGCGCTGAGGCGAAATTGCCGATGGCGGAACTGCACTGCCATATCGAGGGGACCGCAAGCCCTGCCCTCGTCGCAGAACTTGCTCGACGCCACGGCGTCGACGTCGGCGACATCATTTCCGACGGCGGCTATGTCTGGCGCGACTTCACCAGCTTCCTGGCCGCCTACGACAGAGCGTCAAGCGTGTTCCGCACAGGCAAAGACTTCGCGCGCCTCGCGATCGAACACCTGCAAGGTCTCGCCGATGCCGGCGCGATCTACGCCGAGATCTTCATCTCGCCAGACCATGCGCTGGCTGCCGGGCTCACGCCCGAAGCCTATCTCGAAGGCCTCGGCGACGGACTGCGCCAGGCGCACGATACGCACGGCATCGAGGCCAGGGTCATCGTCGTCGGCATCCGCCATCTCGGGTCCGAACGGGTCGAAGCGGCCGCCCGTTTCGCCGCCGCGCAGGCTGTCGTCGAGCCGCTGCTCACCGGCTTCGGACTTGCAGGCGAAGAACGGCTCGGCCGCCCGGCCGATTTCGCCTGCGCCTTCGACACCGCGCGCCATGCCGGCCTCGGTCTCACGGCCCATGCCGGCGAATTCTGTGGGCCAGAGCAGATCCGGGAGACACTCGACGCCTTGAAGCCCTCACGTCTTGGCCACGGCGTGCGTGCCATAGAGGACGCAAGCCTCGTCGCCGAGATCGCCGAAACCGGGATCGTCCTGGAAGTCTGTCCGGGCTCGAACCTCGCGCTCAAGATCTTCCCCGGTGCCGCGGCCCATCCATTGAGACGCCTTGTCGAAGCCGGCGTGAAGGTCACGCTCAACTCCGATGATCCGCCGTTCTTTGCGACCGACCTCTCCTCCGAATACCGTTTCGCCGCGGGTGTCGGGTTCACCGATGCCGAATTGGTCGGCTTCACCCGCAACGCCATCGAAGCCGCGTTCGTCGATGACGAAACCAGGAAACGCCTGCTCGATCTGTTGACACTCCGCGCCATTTCGCTTGGCGCGCCCGGCCCGGCGCATTAGGAACATCCGGAACAACCCGGCAGGTGTAAAAAAGCGAGGCGACATGGACGGCGTGACGGTGATCGACCACCCCCTGGTGCAGCACAAGCTGACCATCATGCGCAACAAGGAGACCTCGACGGCGAGTTTCCGGCGCCTGCTGCGCGAGATCTCGACGCTGCTGTGCTACGAGGTCACCCGCAATCTCGACCTCACCACCAAGCGCATCGAAACGCCGATGGAGGCGATGGACGCGCCGGTGCTGGAGGGCAAGAAACTGGTCTTCGCCTCGATCCTGCGGGCCGGCAACGGCCTGCTCGAGGGCATGCTCGATCTCGTACCCGCGGCGCGTGTCGCTCATATCGGTCTCTACCGCGACCACGAAACGCTGCAGCCCATCGAGTATTATTTCAAAGCACCGGAGGATCTGGCGAGCCGCCTCGTCATAGTCGTCGACCCGATGCTGGCGACGGCCAATTCGGCCATCGCCGCCATGGACAAGCTGAAGGAACGCGGCGCGAAGAACATCCGCTTCCTGTGCCTCCTCGCCGCCCCCGAAGGCCTGGAACGCTTTCGCAAGGCGCATCCCGACATTCCTGTGTTCACCGCGGCGATCGACAGCCATCTCAACGAGAAAGGCTACATCGTTCCCGGACTCGGCGACGCGGGCGACCGCATGTACGGCACAAAATAACGCGGCCAAATTGCTGCCCCAAAAGCACAAAACCGGCGTGACGTCTGGCCGTGTCCCCGCGCGTTTCTCCCCCGGATTCTCCTTCAACCATCAAGGCCATGCGCTTGCTGCGTCTGGAGAATTCGTTAACCTCAGGGAAACCCTGTCGGCCGAAAGCGGGACCGCCCATTCGGCGCGACGAAGGGTATTAACGCAGCGGCGGTAGGCTTGTCTCGTC
>JBBSUS010000158.1:0-6026 GCA_038234195.1 Hyphomicrobiales bacterium
CCTTGGGCAGAGGATAGGTGCGGCGCCGCCGGGCCCGGATCGTGCCGACGAAGTCCATCAGCACCAGCTCGATCGAACGGCGGCCGATCTTCAGGCCGAGGGAAAAGGCCCCGTCCGGGTTCAGCCGCATCGGGATCGAGGGCTGGCCGACGCGGCCGCGGCGCGGCTTTTCGCGCAAGACCAGCTCTTCGGCTTCCAGCACCCGCATGATCACCGAGGCGGTCTGCGGCGACAGGCCGGTGCGCCTTGCGATGTCGGCCTTGGCAAGCTCGCCATGGCGGCGAATGAGGGTCAGGACGGCTCGCTCGTTGTGGGCGCGCAGGCCCGACTGGTTGGAGCCGCGCATGCGCGCATCGCCGGCCTCAAGGCCGTGCCCAAGGGCGTCGATGCCTTGACCCGTCGCCGCGTCGGCTGACGGACGAGGGATGATGGCGTGCTCCATGGTCGTGTCTCTCCCTGTTCTTTCGTCCTGCGGCGGCCAGCCGCCTCCGGCCACGTCCAAGTGTCGCGCTGGCGGGTTGCGCGGCGTCTCCTCCGGCGGTGTTCCGTCTCGCGGGACCTTCAGTTTTCCCGCCCTCGGTTTCCCGCACCCTCTGGCATCGATAGCCGGCATAACCCCTGGTCGCCGAAGGCCCCGGCAGCCGATGCCATCTCCCTGGAAGCTTCGAGGCCGGCCGGGAAATGGTTTCACGCGCATGCGAAGAGGTCGACCGACCGTCGTCACTCTAGGCGGGACGATTTAATAAATCCAGTTGATTTATGTACGTTGACAACCCGTCGAACATGGTGTTTCGTATGCTTGAACGGATGGCGAGGAGGCCGTCCGAGGCGGATAGACCGGCGCGTTTCGACGCTGGCGCCGCGCCATCTGGGAGGAATTTCGTGACCATCCGCACATTGCTTGCCTCGACGTCCATTGCCGCCGCGCTTTCGCTCGGCGCATTCGCCGCGCCGGCCTTCGCCGCCAACGAGACGGTCTGCCTGATCACCAAGACCGACACCAATCCGTTCTTCGTGAAAATGAAGGAAGGTGCCGAGGCCAAGGCCAAGGAACTCGGCCTGAACCTGCAGTCCTACGCCGGCCGCATCGACGGCGACGTCGAAAGCCAGGTCGCGGCGATCGAAAGCTGCATCGCCGGCGGCGCCAAGGGTATCCTGATCACCCCGACCGACACCAAGGCGCTCGTGCCGGTGGTCAAGAAGGCCCGCGATGCCGGTCTGCTGGTCATCGCCCTCGACACCTCGTTCGATCCGCCGAGCGCGGCCGACGCGACCTTCGCGACCGACAATTTCGAGGCTGGCAAGCTGATCGGCGAATGGGCCAAGAAGACCCTCGGTGACAAGGCCGCCGACGCCCACATCGCCTTTCTCGACCTGATCCCGGCCCAGCCCTCGGTCGACGTCCAGCGCGACCAGGGCTTCATGACCGGCTTCGGTATCGACACCAAGGACAAGACGGTGATCGGCGACGAGGACGATAAACGCATCTCCGGCCACGACATCACCAATGGAAACGAAGAGGGCGGTCGCTCGGCCATGGAGAATCTGCTCCAGAAGGACCCGAACATCAACGTCGTCTACACCATCAACGAGCCGGCGGCGGCCGGCGCCTACCAGACGCTGAAGTCGCTCGGCAAGGACACCGATACGCTGGTCGTCTCGATCGACGGCGGCTGCCCCGGCGTCCAGAACGTCAAGGAAGGCGTCATCGGCGCGACCTCGATGCAGTATCCGCTGAAGATGGCGGCGCTGGGCGTCGAGGCGATCGACAAGTTCGTCAAGTCCGGCGAGAAGCCGAAGACCTCCGACGGTCTCGATTTCACCAACACCGGTGTCGACCTCGTCACCGACAAGCCGGTCGATGGCGTCAAGTCCATCGACACCGCTGCCGGCGCCAAGGCCTGCTGGGGCTGATCGCCTGAAAACGCGTCCGGACGGGACGCGCGCCACACGGCGCCGCCCCGTCCGGTTCCGCCAGGCCAGGATGGCTCGATGACCCGCATGCCGTCGTCAAGACGCCTGAATTAGGCGTTTTGAACGGCCTGCCGCTCTCGGATGCATGCGCAGGCGGGTCCGCGTCGACGCGAATCCTGCCCGCGGTCGGTGGATCGCTTGGAGGCGCCACCACCCACGCATGTCGCACCTTGCGTCGACGAAAGCGGGAGGAAACCCGGCGATGAGCCATTCCGACACGACGACCGATACGACGACCCAAGCCAAAGCGAATTCATCCGCCGATCGATCGAAACCGAACAACGATTTCGAATCCAGCCTCGCCAAGAGCGATGCCTCCGTCGCCGCCTTTTCCGGCCGCCGCGGTGCGCTCGACACGTTGCAGCACGTGCTGCACGGCAATCCGACGCTGGTGCCCGTCATGGTGCTCGCTGCCTCCATCGCCTTCTTCGGCATCATCGTCGGCGATCGCTTCTTCAACCCGCTGACGCTGACGCTGATCCTCCAGCAGGTGACCATCGTCGGCATCGTCGGCATCGCCCAGACCCTCGTCATCCTGACCGCCGGCATCGACCTGTCGGTCGGGGCCATCATGGTCCTGTCCTCGGTCATCATGGGACAGCTGGCGATCACCCACGGGGTGCCCGGGCCGATCGCGCTCTGCGCCGGCCTGTTGGTCGGCACGCTCTGCGGCCTGATCAACGGCGCCCTCGTCGCGCTCGTGCGGTTGCCGCCCTTCATCGTCACCCTCGGCACCTGGTTCGTCTTCGAGGCAGCCAATTTCATCTATTCGGCCAACGAGACCCTGCGCGCCCAGGACGTTTCGGCCAACGCCCCGAGCCTTCAGTTCCTCGGCACGACGTTTCGTCTGGGAGGCGCGATCTTCACCTATGGCGCGGTGTTCATGATCCTGCTCGTGGCGCTGTTCTGGTTCATCCTCAACCAGACGGCCTGGGGTCGACACGTCTATGCGGTCGGCGACGACCAGGATGCCGCGCGCCTCTCCGGCATCAGGCTGAACCGCACCCTGATGTCGGTTTATGCCGTGGCCGGCTTCATCTGCGGACTTGCCGGCTGGGCGATCATCGGCCGCCTCGGATCGGTGTCGCCGACATCGGGCTATGAAGCCAACATCCAGGCGATCACCGCCGTGGTGATCGGCGGCACCTCGCTCTTCGGCGGCCGTGGCTCGGTGTTCGGCACGCTCGTCGGCGCCCTCATCGTCGGCGTCTTCGCCATGGGCCTGCGCATCTGGGGCACCGACCCGCAATGGACGCGCCTCACCGTCGGCGCCCTCATCATCGCGGCCGTCGCCGCCGACCAGTGGATCAGGAAGGTTTCTTCATGAGCGACGTGAACACCGCCAACCCGGCCACCCCCGGTAAGCCGGCAACCGCCAACCAGAACCGCGAACCGATCCTCACCGGTCGCGGCCTCGTCAAGCGCTACGGCCGCGTCGTGGCGATCGACGACACCGATTTCGACCTCTATCCCGGCGAAATCCTCGCCGTGATCGGCGACAACGGCGCCGGCAAGTCCACCCTGATCAAGGCGCTGACCGGCGCCGTGAGGCCCGATGCCGGCACGATCATGCTGGACAACAAGCAGATCAACTTCGAAAGCCCCGAGGACGCCCGCGACGCCGGCATCGAGACGGTCTACCAGCAGCTTGCCTTGTCGCCGGCTCTTTCAATCGCCGACAACATGTTCCTGGGCCGCGAGATCCGCCGGCAAGGTTTCGCGGGCCAGTATCTGCGCATGCTCGACAAGACCGAGATGCGCAGGATTGCGCGCGAAAAGCTCTCCGAACTTGGCCTGACGACCATCCAGAACATCGATCAGGCGGTGGAGACCCTGTCCGGCGGCCAGCGCCAGGGCGTCGCGGTCGCTCGCGCGGCAGCCTTCGGGTCGAAAGTGCTCATGCTCGACGAGCCGACCGCCGCCCTCGGCGTCAAGGAAAGCCGCAAGGTGCTCGACCTCATCCTCGAGGTCCGTTCCCGCGGCCTGCCGATCGTGCTGATCAGCCACAACATGCCACACGTCTTTGAGATCGCGGACCGCATCCACATCCACCGCCTCTCCAAGCGCCTCTGCGTCGTCGACCCCAAGGCCATCACCATGTCGGACGCGGTGGCGCTGATGACGGGCGCGGAAAAGCCGACGGAGAAGATGCTGGCGGCTTGAGGAGACCGACGATGGCCTACGACCTCTATTACTGGCCGATGATTGCCGGTCGCGGCGAATTTCCGCGGCTGGTGCTGGAGGCGGCGGGGGCGGATTATCGCGACATGGCGCGTCTGCCCGAGGACGAAGGCGGCGGAATTTCAGCCATGTTCGCCTTCATCGAGGGCCGCAACGGACCGCACGCGCCCTTCGCGCCGCCTTTCCTCGTCGACGGCGACATCGTCCTGTCTCAGAGCGCGGTGATCGCCGCCTATCTCGGTGAAAAGCTCGGGCTCGCGCCTGAGGGCGAGCCGGAAAAGCTGTTCGCCCGGTCGGTCGCCCAGACCACCGCCGACCTTGCCGACGAGGCCCACGAAGTCCATCATCCGGTCGGCACCAACCTTTATTACGACGATCAGAAACCCGAGGCCCTGCGCCGCGCCGAAGGCTTTCGCGAGGCTCGATTGCCAAAGTTTCTGGGATGGTACGAGAGCCTGATCGCGAACAACACGTCGGGGTCGGGATATCTCGTCGGCGACAAGATGACCCATGCCGATCTCGGCCTGTTCCACGCGCTGACAGGCCTCTATTATGCGATGCCTCGGCGCATGGCAGCGATCGAGGCCGGCTACGCCAACATCGCGGCCCTCGCCCGTCTGGTCGCGAAGAACGAACGGGTTGCCGCTTATCTCGCCAGCGATCGCCGCCTGCCATTCAGCGAGGACGGTCTCTTTCGGCATTATCCGGAGCTCGACGCGGAGTAGCGCCGTCCGTGGAAGACCCCGCTTTCAGCCGACATACGCGGCGATGCGGCGCCGACTCACGTGAAACCGTTGTTGTTCTTCCTTCAACGAAAAACGCCCCGGTCATCTCGACCGGGGCGCTTTTGCGTTCGTCGGTAACGTTCGGGCGGCGCCGCCGCCCGAGTGGTCGATTCAGTTGGCAAGCTTGGAGGCGAACAGCGCGAGCGCCTTCTGGTAGACGCCGGCCCTGTTCCAGTCGCGCAGCACCGAAAAGTTCGGCTGACCCTGCTGATATCCGGCGCCCGGCTGCCAGCCGTGCTGACGCAGGAAGTTGGCGGTCGAATACAGGACGTCCGCCTTGGAGTTGATCAGGTCGCGGCGGCCATTGCCGTCGCCGTCGACGGCGAAGCGCAGATAGTTCTTGGCGAGGAACTGCGTCTGGCCGATCTCGCCGGCCCAGGCGCCGCGCAGCTGCTTGGGCTGCATGTCGCCGCGATCGACGATGGCCAGCGCGGCCAGCAGCTCTTCGGTGAAGAAGTCCGAGCGCCGGCAGTCATAGGCCAGCGTCGCCAGCGAATTGAGGATGTTCATCGAGCCGGAATTCGCACCGAACCCGGTCTCCATGCCCCAGATGGCGACGATGATCTCCTTCTGGACGCCGTAGCGCTTCTCGATGTTGTTGAGGAGCTGGGCGTTCTGCTGGATGATCTTCTTGCCCTTGGTCACGAAGGAGGCCGGCGCGCGGCGCGCCATGAAGGCCTCGAGCGAGATGTTCATCGAGTGCTGGTTGCGGTCGAGCTTGATGACCTGGCTGGAATAGCTCGTCGGCATCAACGCCGACTGCACGGTGCGCTGGGAGATGCCGGCGCCGACGGCCTGCTGGGCCATCTGCTGTTTCCACTGGTCGAAGCCGGCGGAGGAGTTGCCGCAGGACGCGGCGAACGCCGGTGCGGCGGCAAGGCCGAGGGTCAGCGCTACGGAGGCGGCGATGGTCTTGAGAAGGCGAATGCGGGCGGTCATGGTTGGGCGAGATCCTCGTGGCAACAATGGGCGTGGTGATTGGGGTCGGGTCGGTCGAAAGGGGCCCAAAGGGCCGTGGTCGGTCTTGCGTGCATCAGTATCTTTTCGTCATGCGCGCTTGAAGGTCGTCGTCGGAACGCCGAGGCC
>JBBSUS010000159.1:0-6006 GCA_038234195.1 Hyphomicrobiales bacterium
CGGCCGCCGCCGCGAATGCCGAGGGAATTGGGCTGGATGGCGAAGGCCCTGACACCCGCGATCTGCCGCAGTTGGCCGTTGATCTCGCCGACGATCTGCTGCTGGGTGCGCTCGCGCTCCGCCCAGGGTTTCAGCGTCACGACCAGGAAGGCGGAGTTGGAGGTGCCACGGCCCGAGATGGCGAAGACGTTGGTCGCCTCACCGCTCTTCACGTAGGGCAGCACCACGGCCTCGACGCGGCGCAACTGGCTATTGGTGTAGTCGAGGCTGGCGCCCTGGGGCGCCGAAATGCTCATCAGGACGACGCCGCGGTCTTCGGTCGGCGTGAGTTCCTGTGGCATCTGCAGGAATGTCAGATAGGCCGCAAAGGAAAAGATGCCGGCGGCCACGACGACCAGCAGGGGAAACGCGAGGCAGGCCTTCAGGGTCACGGCGTAGAGGCCGGCGAGGCGCATGCCGAACCAGCCGATGGCGCGATGGAGCGGGCCGTGCTTCGGCTCGTCCTCGCGGCGCTTCAGGAAATGCGCCGCAAGCATCGGACAGAGCGTCAGGGCAATGAAGGAGGAGATGATCACCGCCATCGCCAGGACGAAGCCGAACTCGCGAAACAGGCCGCCGGCCTGACCGGGCAGGAACGAGATCGGAATGAACACTGCTGCCAGCGTCGCCGTCGTCGAGATGACGGCGAAGAAGACCTCACGCGTACCGATGACGGCAGCGGCCTGAGGCGTTGCGCCCATGTCGCGGCGTCGCACGATGTTTTCCAGGACGATGATGGCATCGTCGACAACCATGCCGGTGGCGAGCACCAGGGCCAGCAGCGTCAGGATGTTGATGGAGAAACCGACAAGATAGATGAACGCGATAACCCCGATCAGCGCGATCGGCATGGTAATTGCCGGGATGATCGTCGCGCGGACATTGAGCAGGAACAGGAAGATCACGAAGATGACGATCGCCACCGACAGGCCCAGCGCGATCTCGACCTCGTGGATGGCGCCTTCGATGAAGGTGGCATCGTCGCTGGTGATCCGCACGCTGACGCCCTCGGGCAGCGACTTGTTCAGCCGCGCCACTTCGACCCGCATGCCCTTGGAGATGTCGAGGGTCGAGGAGCCGGCCTGGCGCACGACGCCGAGCCCGACTCCGGTCTGGCCGTTGAGCCTGAGCTGCGAGGCCGCGTCGTCCGGACCGAACCGCACACTGGCGATGTCCTTGATGCGGGTGCGGGCGTCCAGATAGATGTTGTCGAACTCCTCAGGGGAGGAGACGTTGGCGTCGGCACGCACGATGAGGTCTTGCGACGGCGACGACAGCGAGCCGGCCGGCGCGTCGAGCGCAGCGTTCTGCAGCTTGTCCGCAAGATTGCCGATGGTCAGGCCGCGCGTTGCCAGCTTGTCGGCATCGACGTCGACATAGATGAGCTTTTCACGCTCGCCATAGACCTGCATGTCGGCAACGCCGGGGACGGCGGCCAGCTGGTCGGAGATGCGGTCCTCGACCAGTGTGGTCAGGTCCTCGATCTTCATGTTGGGCGCGGTGACGGCAAGCCGCATGATGGCGTCGGCGTCGGCGTCGGCCTTGACGATCTGCGGCTGCTTGGCGCCGACGGGCAGATTGTCGGCGATGCGCGCGACGGCGTTCTGGACGTCGGATGCGGCGACGTTGAGGTCGGTCGAGTCGGAAAATTCGATGGTGACCCGGCTGTCCTCGAAACGCGAGCGCGAGGAGACCGAGGTGATGCCCGACACCCGCGCGACGGCGCTCTCGATCGCGCTCGTCACCTGGCGGTCGACGGTCTCGGGCGAGGCGCCGGGAAAGTCGATCGAGACCGAGATGACCGGACGGTCGACATTCGGCAATTCGCGGACTTCAATCGAGTTGAAGGCGGCGAGGCCCGCGACGACGATCAGGAGATTGACGACGATCGTTAGCACCGGCCGGCGGATGAACAGGCTGGTGAACGCTGTGATGCCGTCAGGCTTGCTGGCCGGCGTCGTCACTTCGCCGACCCCGCCTTTGCCGCGTCGGTCCGCGGCGCCGAGCCGGACTCGAGCTCGGCTGCTTGCGCCCGGGCGATGCCGAAGCCGTCGGCTTGCGAGACGGCGCGCGCATTGGTGCTTTCCTTGGCACCGTTCGCGATCGGCCGCGGCGTTGGCGAGGGAACTTCGGCAACCGGTTCCGGTGCGGCGGTGCCGACAGGGGCCGACCCATCGGCCAACGGCGTCACCGGGGCTTCAGCCTGCAGTTCTTGCGTCTTGGGGGGCGTGCGGGTTTCCTGAATTTCGACCGGGCCGCCGTCGCGTACGGCCTGCAGGCCCTCCACGACGATCTTGTCACCGACTTTGACGGCGTTCGAGGCGACGAGCATCCGGTCGATCGTGCGTTCGATGATCTTGACCGGCGCCTTCTTCACCTTGCCGTTCTCGATCTTCCAGACGATCGGTCCGTTGCGCTCCCAGACGACCGAAAGCGGATCGACGGAAAGATAGCTTTGGCCGGGCAGGGCCAGCGCGACGGTGAAGGACATGCCGGGACGCAGTTCGTCCTTGGAGTTTTCGACCATCGCCTCGGTGCGAAGCGTGCGGCTTGCCTCGTCCAGCCGGCTGTCGATGGCGGTGATCTGGCCGTCATAGGTCTTTCCGGGCTGGGCGGTCGACACGGCGGCGACCTTCTCGCCGATCGACAGCTCGGGCACGTAGCTTTCAGGCGTATAGAAGAGGATCTTGATCCGGCTGCGGTCGTCGACGGTGGCGATCACGGTCTGGCTGCCGACCAACGTACCGGGCTCAACGTTGACGATGCCGACGCGGCCGGCGAAGGGCGCGCGGATCTGGCGTTTGTTCAAGGTGATCTCGGCGGTGCGCAAGTCGAGCGTGGCATTGTCGCGGGCCCGCAGCGCATCGGTGACATCGACGGTGGACATGGCGTTGGAGCGGCGCAGACGCTGCGAGCGATCGAGTTTGTCGTTGGCGGCATCGAGAGCGATGCGAGCACGGTCGAGCGCGACCTGCTCGTTGGAATGCTCGAGCGTGACGAGAACAGCGCCAGCACCGACGCTGTCGCCGGACTTGACGGCGACATTTTCGATGATGCCGGTGACGTTGTCAGGATAGACGACCACGGAGCGCGCCGCTTCGCCACTGCCGATCGCCTTCATCTGGGTGCGGGTTTCGCCTTCCGTGACCGTGCCGGCAACGACGATAGTTGCACCGCGACCGCCGGAACCACGTCCCGGCTTGGTGGCCCCTGCAACCTCGGGCGCCGGCTTGCCAGCCTCGGGGGCAACCCAGACGATTGCGGCCCGCACGGGCCCAGGCAGGTCGATCCCCGCGTTCAGCACCGCGCGTGCGGTTGAGGGCCAAAGCTTGGCGACTCCCGCAGCAGCGACGAGGAGAACGAGGACCGTGACGATGATCTGCTTCAGAAAGGCCATGGGCACCTGAAAGAATTGAACGCTCGAAACACGATGGAGCACGATGGCGCATTGTGTCACGACGCGTTCTACAGCGGAATTGGGACCGATTGCCGTCCCTTTCGTAACGAATTGTAATCTCGGCTTATGACCAAGGCCTTGCGCCGCCAGTGCGTTGAAGCCGTTCAAGGCCGGGCTCGAAGGGCGTGTAGATTCTTACGCGATCTTGGAACGAAAAAAGGCCCACCTGCCGGCGGGCCTTTCCTCAATGACGATTGCTTGATCGTTCAGTTAACGCCGAGCGCTCAGTTGCTCTTAGCGGGCTGCTGTGTGTCGGTGCTGCCGGCCGCCGAGCTGTTGCTTGAGGTCGACGTCTGACCCGGATTCTCAAGCCGCATCGTGTCGCGGTTCTGAGCATATGTGTCCGTGTTGTACTCCGGCGCGTTGTTCAGCTGGTCCTGCGTGAAGCCGGTGTGCAGGTAGAGCTTGCCATTGGCATCCTGCATGAACTGCAGATTATCCATGGCGACCGCGACTGGCTTCTCGCCGATGCCGAGGAAACCACCGACATCGATGATGACTGCATCGACCTTGCCGTCCGTGCTCAGCGCGATGTTGCCGATTTCACCGACCGTCTGGTCATTCGGACCATAGACGGTCGTGCCCATCAGCTTGTCGGCCGTCAGCGTGCTCTGGTCGGTAACCGGGGTCATCTGCTGCGACTGGCTATTGCCGCCCGTCGAGGCAGTGCTGTCAGCGGGAGCTGTCGAAGCGGACCCGTCCGCAGCTGCAATGCCTGTCCCCGCAGCGGCGCCGGCAGTGGCACCTGCGGCGGTCGTGCCGGTATTGCTCATCGCGTTACCGGTCGCGTCGGCAGTGTTGTTCGCGGCCTGCTGAGTGGTGTCGGCAGCGCTGTTCATTGCGCTACCAGCCGCTGCACCCGTTGCGGTCGCGGCACCGGTAGCGGTCTCATTCGACGCCGTGTTGCTGTTGTCGTCACGGTCGCTCGAGAAGCTCTGCGCCTGCTTCAGCTGGTCCTTGGTGGCGGACAGCGCCACGCGAACCTTGTTGTCCTGATCGCGGCTCATCTGAAACTGATCGAACGGAACAGCCACATCCTTTTCGCCGATGCCGAGGAAGCCACCGACCCCGACGACACCCGCTGCCACCTTGCCTGAGGAGGCCAGAACGATATCGTTGATGTCGCCAACCTTTTCGGCGTCCTTACCCGGACCCGAATAGACTGTCTGGCCGATGATATTCTGGGTCAGGTACTGGTCGGGGCCGACGGTAGCCGGGAACTGGTCCGAACCGCCGGTTGCATTCGAGGCCGCCATCTTGGAGGCGTCGGTGCCGTTCGCGGACGCCGCGGCACTGGTGTCGGCGGCCGGTGTCGTGGCCGAAGCGGTCGCATCGGCAGCCGGTGCGGGAGTCATCGCCGCACCACCCGCGGCGTTGCCAGCTGCAGGCGCCGTGCTCGAAGAGGCAGCCGAAGCCTGCTCTTCAGGCGTCGTGAAAGCCGGCGCGCTGGCCAAGCTGTCCGCACCCGAACTCAGAACCGCGCGGGGCTCGTTATCCTCGTCCATCGACCAGCTGATCTGCTGGAAAGGAATGGCGATCACCTTGGACTGGTCACCGACAGTGGCGTCGGTAATAGCCGCTACGACGGTGCCGTCCTTGCCGACCAGGAAATTCTGGATTTCACCGATCGCCTTGGCGTCTTTGTCCGTCGACGGGTAGATCGATTTTCCGTCCAGATCCGACGCCATGTACTGGTCGGACCCGATTTTCTGGAGATAGTTGCCGGATGCGGCTGCCATCTGACCGTTGGCGTCAGCGGTTGCAGCCGCGCCGCTGGTGTCAGTCGCCGTGGCGGCTGGCTGGGTCGTGTCTGCCGGCTTGGCTGCATCCTGCGCATAGGCGCCGGTTGCGATGACGCTTACGAGAGCGGTTGTGGCGAGAAGCTTGCGGATCATGATAGAACCTCCTTGGTCTATGTCCCTATAGGCCTTGCCGCGCGGCGCCCGTCGTCGAAAGCTGGTGCTGCGCGGCAGCTGTGCTTGGATAATCTGCAGAAGGTCGTTCGGTTCCTCCGCAAATGCCGGATTGCCGGCTTTTCTCTGGGCCGCGGCACCGTTTGTAGGATGGAAAGAGGCTTGTTATTCAAGCGCCGACAAGGCCTTCGCTGCACCGGTACATGAGGCGCCGTCTCGTATTGCGACCCCTTTGGTGCCCGCGCGATTTCAAATGGTTTGAGACGGGGTTGGATGTTCTGTTGCCTCGACCCAATTAGCGGCCCGGGGCTGCAACGGACGGATCGTCGATGAATATCCTGGTACTGCTCAATCGCGATGGCGGCACGCTGAAGACGATGGATTGCAACCAGCTTGCGGCGTTGGTTCGCGACGAGTTCCAGGTGCATGGCCATCAGATCCACGTCGAGACCTGCGCCGGCAGCGAGATCGTCGGTGCGATCGAGAAGGCGTCGCAACGTTCCGATCTCGACGCGCTCATTGTCGGCGGCGGCGACGGTACGGTTTCCGCGGCGGCGGCGGCGCTCGTCGACGGGCATATCGCCCTCGGCATCCTGC
>JBBSUS010000160.1:0-5960 GCA_038234195.1 Hyphomicrobiales bacterium
AGGCCCGTTCTGAAATGGGCACTCTTGGCGACCGGTCTCGCTGTCGCATTGCCGATCGCAGCCTTGGGGGGCGCGGCCGCCTATCTGTCGACGCAAAGCGGCCAGGCCCTGCTCAATCGCCAGACGGAACGAATCGCCGGAGAGACGCTCGGGACGGACATGTCGGTGGAGATCGGTCGCCAAGCGCTGTCGCTGGCAGAGTTTCCAAGGCTCGGCGTCGATCTGGATAACGTGACCGTGCGCGACAAACGCTCGGGCATCGTGCTGGCCACGATTGCCGCGGTCGATCTCGGGCTTTCGCTGGACCGGCTGCTCGCCGGCGATGTTGCGGTCGATCGGTTGTCGGTCGAGACCGTGCGTGTCGACCGACGGTTGGCGATGAGGTTTCGTTCGGACAGTCCGATCGCGCCGGGCAACGTCTTCACCGGCCTTGATGGCGCTTTCGATGATCTCGATCGCATCGGTCTGAAGCGGCTGTCCATCAACGACGTCGCCATGCGAGACGGGCCACCCGCGGATCGAATCGCGTCGCTGAGTCTTGTTCGCGAAAAGCCTGGTGGCTATGCGATTCGCGGGCGTGCGGAAGGCGTGGGTCGGGTCATCAGCCTCGCCGGAAGCGCGCAGTTCGATCTTACGACGCGGCAACTCGCGACACTCAATATCGGGACTGACCCGATCCGGTTCAGTTCGGAGATGGAACTCGCCAAACCCGGACAGGCGGCGACGCGGATTATTGTACCGACACGCGTTGAATTCGCGTTGGGACCGACCGCCCAGTCCCGTCCTGTCGTGCGCAGGGTTTCCGCCACCCTCTACGCCGAGCCGACGGAGACGTCCGAGTCCGCGACCTCCGATCCGGGTGCGGCGCGGGTCGGCCTGTCACTCGTCGAGGGCAGCAGCGATCTCATCCTCGACAATGGCCTGGTTGAATATGGCGGCGTCGATGCGCGCTTTGGCGGCCGGGCAGCGCTCGTGCCCGACGACCGCGGCGTCTATTCTTTTTCGCTCAAGACATCGAAGCTGTCCTCGACGATTTCCCGTGGCGCCGGGACACCGGCGGAGGCGGCGTTCGAACTCGCCGGGCGTCTCGACGGTGCAGCGGGCACATTGAGCATCGACAAGCTGGGGCTGAAGACGGGCCGTGGCGCGATGCAGGCCACGGCCAGCGTCGATGGCCGCACGGCCGACGATCGCCTGACGTTGCAGTTGAAGTCAGATGACCTGTCTACGGAAGATGTCCTCGCCTTCTGGCCCTTCTTCATCGCGCCCGATGCCCGTGAATGGGCCTTGGCGAACCTTGAGAAGACGGGGGCCGCGAAGGCTGCCAGTTTTGATTTGGCGCTGACACTCGGGCGGCTTGGGGAAATCGTCGGACCGGACGGGACGCCAAAAAAGGACGAAATGCATTTTACCCTCGACTTCGAAGGGGTCGGCTTCGCCACGGTCGGGACTCTGCCCGACATCACGGATGTCGCCGGTCATCTCGATTATCAAGCCGGCAAGACCGCGATTTCCCTGACCTCAGCGCGTTTTGCCGATACACCGCAGATCGCGGTGCTGCCGTCCAACGTCGATTTCGAGAAGACGGACGAAGGAGTCGTCGCGTCGCTGTCGCTGAATGTCGAAGGCGATGCCGCTGCGCTGCTCGCCCTTGCAAATCGCGATCCGGTCGACGCGCTTGAGACGATTAATTTCAAGGCCGACGATTTCGGCGGCAGAGCCAAGGTCGGCATCGGAGCCGCGATCAGCCTCGGCGAGGGCACGCGAAAAAGCCATCTCGACGCCTGGTCGATCGTTGCCGATCTCGATGGCGTCGACGTCCGGAAGCCGATCGAGGGGCGGCGAATTTCCAACGTCCGAGGCAGCGTCGATCTCGCTGCAGGCGCCGCGCTCGGGAAGGTCACGGCGGACGTGGATGGAATCAGCGCAACGATCGATTTCACCCAGCCGATCGGTACCACCCCGGTGGGAGCAGCGTCATTGGTGGCAACCGCCAATCCGAGCGCTTCCCAACTTCATAAAGCCTTTCCAGGTCTGACGGGCTTCGTCGATGGCCCCGTCAAGGCCAGGCTGACGCGCGATGATGACGGGATGCGTGTCGCCATCGGGCTCGACGCGGCCCGGCTCACCATTCCGGCGATCGGTTGGGCCAAGGGCGAGGGGGTGCCGGCCGACCTGACCTTTGATCTTGCAAGCCGGGAGGAAGGTGTCGAACTCGACCGAATGCGTCTGAAGGGCGATGGTTTTGCAGCTGATGGCTCGTTGGCGACGGATTCGAAAGGGCTGAAGAGCCTGACGCTCGAGAAGGCGAGCCTCAACCGCGGCGACGATTTCAACGCCAAGATTGAGCGTGCCGACAACGGTGCCCTTGTGGTTGACGTTGGCGGGGCGAGCCTCGACGTGCGCGCGGTTCTCGCCAAACTGAAAACTGGTGCCGGCGCGGCGGAGCAGGGCAGGTCTCCTTCGTCGTCGCAGGCGATCGGTGCCAAGGTCGCCGTCGCACGCCTCACCGGCTTTTCCGGTGAGGTGTTGAGCGACGCTCAGATTGCCTATTCGGACGGCGGGGGTCGTTCGTTCACCCTTCAGGCTGCCGCAAAAACAGCCGCGGGCCAGCCCATTCAGCTCGCCGTCGGGACTGCCGGCGACGAGCGCACAATGCGGCTGGCGACGCAGGATGCCGGTTCGCTCCTACGCTTTTCCGGGCTCTACCCGCGGCTTTCGGGCGGCGTCTTGCGACTCGATCTGGCCGGACCGGCGGCGGTCGCCAGCGGTCCCGTCGGCGGCTCCTTGTCGTTGCAGCACTTCGCAATCATCGACGAGCCTCGGCTGGCCAGTCTCGTGGGAACCGACGCGCGTGGCGGGCTCGCCGGTGCAGTCGGCAAGCGTTTCGACACGTCCCGCGCGAACTTCGACATCGCGTCTGTCAATCTCGTTTGGGACGGCAAGACCCTCTCCGCCAGCAACGGCATCCTGCGCGGCCCGATCTTCGGATCGAGCTTCGAAGGCGCTCTCTACGGTTCGGGCGGCACGATCGATGTCAACGGCGCTTTCATGCCGGCTTATCGAATCAACCGGTTGTTCGGGGCCATCCCCCTCGTCGGCGGCATCCTCGGCAATGGCGACGAAGGTGGCCTGATCGGCATCACCTATCGCCTCGCTGGCGCGTTCGCCGACCCGACGCTTACCATCAACCCGATCTCTGCGATCGCGCCCGGTATTTTTAGGCGCATCTTCGAATATTGAAGTAGACGGAAAAATCAGGCCACGGGCTTCACCAGCACGTGCTTCTTGCGGCCGACCGAGAGCTTGACGACTCCATCGACCAGAGCGTTCCTGCCGAGGATCAGGCGGTCGTCTGAGACCGCCTCGTCGTTGACCTTGACGGCGCCACCCTTCACGTACCGGCGCGCTTCGCCGTTCGAGCTGGCAAGGCCCGCAGCGACGAGCAGGCCGAGAAGGCCCATGCCACCTTCCAGTTCGGAATTCGAGACGTGAATAGTCGGCAGCGTGTCGGCGAGAGCGCCTTCCTCGAACGTTTTCCGCGCCGTTTCAGCTGCTTCATCGGCGGCTTCGCGACCGTGCAGCATGGCCGTGACTTCGCCGGCCAGCACCTTCTTGGCCTCGTTGATCTCCGATCCGCCGAGCGCCCCGAGCCGGACGATCTCGTGCATCGGCAGGGTCGTGTAGAGCTTCAGGAAGCGGCCCACATCGGCGTCCTCGGTGTTGCGCCAATACTGCCAGAAATCATAGGGGCTGAGCATGTCCGGATTGAGCCAGACGGCGCCGGAGGCGGTCTTGCCCATCTTGGCGCCGGACGATGTCGTCAGCAGCGGCGAGGTCAGCGCGAAGAGGTCGGCGCCCTCCATCCGGCGACCGAGATCGATGCCGTTGACGATGTTGCCCCACTGGTCCGAGCCACCCATCTGCAACTGGCAGCCATAGCGCTTCGACAGCTCGACAAAGTCGTAGGCCTGCAGGATCATGTAGTTGAATTCGAGAAAGGACAGCGACTGCTCGCGGTCGAGCCGCAGCTTCACCGAATCGAAGGACAGCATGCGATTGACCGAGAAGTGCCGACCGACATCGCGCAGGAACTCGACATAGTTCAGGCCCAGCAGCCAGTCGGCATTGTCGACCATTCTGGCATCGGCTTCACCTTCGCCGAAATCGATGTAGCGGGCGAAGGAGCGGCGGATGCCGGCAAGGTTTTCTTGAATGCCTTCAACGGTCTGCAGCTTGCGCGCCTCGTCCTTGAACGACGGATCGCCGATCATCCCGGTGCCACCGCCCATCAGGGCGATCGGCCGATGGCCGGTCTTCTGCATCCAGTGCAGCATCATGATCTGCATCAGCGAGCCGACGTGCAGGCTCCTGGCTGTCGGGTCGAAGCCAATGTAGCCGGTTACGATCTGCGTACGGAACAACTCGTCGAGGCGATGGTCGTCCGACGTCTGGTGGATGAAGCCGCGGGTCGCGAGGATGTCGAGGAATTCGGACTTGAAGCCGCTCATCGAATAATGGTCCTGTGTCGTCTTCGCCGACATTTCGTCGGTGCGAAAGTTCAGTTGGCTGCGGTTTATCAGCCTTGACGGACAATTCCAGTTGCGGAGCCGAATTTGCCAGATCACGCGCCGTATAAGGCCACTGTGAACCCGATCGTTCCGATGCGCGGCATCGGCCTCATGAGCGGCACCTCGCTCGACGGCATCGACGTGGCGCTTGTCGACACGGATGGCGAGGCGAGTGTCGTGCGTGGACCGGCTCGGGTCTATCCTTATGACGCCGCCTTTCGGCGCCGGCTTGCGACGGGACTTGAAACCGCGAAGGCCATCGTCAAACGCAGCGAGCGGCCAGGCGATCTCGCTGATCTGGAACGGGACCTGACGCTTCGCCATGCGGAGGCCGTCGAGCGTTTTCTCGCAGACTGCGCCATCGAGCGCTCAAGTGTCGACCTCGTCGGCTTCCACGGCCAGACCGTGTTGCACCGGCCGGACAATGCGCTGACCGTTCAACTGGGCGACGGGCCGCTTTTGGCTGACCGCCTCGGGCTGCCAGTCGTCCACGACATGCGCGCCGCCGACATGGAGGTGGGCGGGCAGGGTGCGCCGCTGGTACCGGCCTATCACCAGGCGCTGGCCGCTAATATAGCGGCGGAACATAGGACGCTGCCGGTCGCGTTCGTCAATATCGGTGGTATCTCAAAAGTCACCTACCTCGATGCCGACAACGACCCTATCGCCTTTGATTCGGGGCCTGGAAACGCGCTGCTCGACCAATGGATGGAGCGCGAGGCCGGCATTCCCTTCGACCAGGGCGGCGCGGTAGCCTCGGAAGGCGGCGTCTTGAATGGCCTTGCAGAGCGTTACCTGACATCGGAGTTTTTCGCCAAGCCAGCGCCGAAAAGCCTCGACCGCTTCGATTTTCCGGTACCTGAAAGCGGAGCCGGCAGCCTTGAGGACGTCGCACGCACGCTGTGCTTCATTTCGGCCGGGGCGATCCTGAAAGCGGCGCGGCATTTCCCGCAAAGTCCGAAACTCTGGATCATCTGCGGCGGCGGCCGGCATCATCCGGCGATCATGGCCGATCTTGCAGGCGGAGTGGGCGAGGATGCCCGTGTGATCTCGGCCGAACAGGCCGGCTTCGACGGTGACGCGATGGAGGCGGAAGCCTGGGCCTATCTGGCGGTCCGGTCGAAGCGAGGCCTGCCGCTGACCTGGCCGACGACGACGGGCTGCCGCGAGGCGGCGACCGGGGGGAAGTTGTCCATACCGGTTCCACGGCTTCAAGCCGCCGCGGGTTAGAACGAACACGCTATTCGATAGCCGGAACGGTTTTCAGAACCGCTTCAGGACCGCCCGCGCCTGACCACCAATCGACACGATGCTTGTTGTCCACCTGACGGGCAACGGAATTTGGAGCGACCCGAACATGTCCCAACGCCGCACTGTCGTCATGACTGA
>JBBSUS010000161.1:0-5945 GCA_038234195.1 Hyphomicrobiales bacterium
CGTCGGCCGAAGAAATCGGCATTGCGCCCGATCGCAGCTATGCCGGTTTCCAGGAGATGGCGACGGCGGAAGCCGCTCGCACCGACGGGATCGACGTGGTTTCGATCGTCACGCCGAATCATCTTCATGCTGAGGTTGCAACTGCCTTCCTCAAGGCGGGCATCCATGTCATCTGCGACAAGCCTATGACGACCAGCGTTGAGGACGCGCAACAGCTCGTCGACCTTGTTCGTTCGACCGGCAGACTGTTCGTGCTGACGCACAACTATACCGGTTATCCGATGGTCCGGCAGGCGCGCTCCATGGTGAAGGAGGGAGTCCTCGGACCGATCCGCCTCGTTCAGGTCGAGTATCCGCAGGATTGGCTGACGAACAAGGTCGAGGATAATGGTTCGAAGCAGGCGGAATGGCGAACCGACCCAAAGCGTTCGGGCGCGGGCGGAGCCGTCGGTGATATCGGAACCCACGCTTACAATCTCGCGTGCTTCGTATCCGGTCTGACCCTTCATGAGCTATGCGCGGAACTGACGACATTCGTAACGGGACGCCAGCTCGACGACGACGTGCAGATTCTCATGCGTTTCGAAGGCGGCGCCAAGGGCATGCTTTGGGCAAGCCAGGTGGCGCCGGGTCATGAAAACGGCCTGAAGCTCAGGGTGTACGGCTCAAGGGGAGGGCTGGAATGGACGCAATCCGATCCGAACTATCTCTGGTTCACGCCGCTGGGAGAGCCCAAGCAATTGATCACGCGCGGCGGCGCAGGCTCGACGGATGCCGCAGCTCGCATCACCCGCATTCCGGCTGGCCATCCTGAAGGCTATCTGGAGGGCTTTGCGAACATCTATCGTGAGGCCGCCGACGCGATCGTTGCTTTCCGCAACGGTCAGCCCGTGCCGGATGGTGTGATTTATCCAACGGTCGAAGATGGCCTAGACGGCATGCAATTCATCGCCGCAGCGGTCGAGTCCTCCCGGCAGGGCGGCGTCTGGACGAGGCTGAAATGAAAGTACCGGCTCCGCGTGCGGGCAACCCGATCTTGACCCCGCCTCCGCTGTTGGAAGCGGTCGGCATATCCAAGGCGTTTGGTGCGGTTACGGTTCTGCATGATCTTTCGCTCGACGTGCGCGCCGGCGAGGTTCATTCGATCATCGGCGAGAACGGCGCCGGGAAGTCGACGCTGATGAAGCTTTTCGCGGGCCATCTGCAGCCTTCAGCCGGACAGATTCAGATGGATGGAAAGGTTGTAAAACTCTCAAATCCTGTCGTCGCGGAGTCCTTGGGAATTGCCCTCGTCCACCAGGAAATCCTCTTGGCACCGGACCTGACAGTTGCGCAAAATCTTTATCTCGGCCGCGAACTCCGCCGCGGCATGATGATGGACGACAGCGCGATGCGTGCGGGCGCACGCAAGATCATGGAGGAACTCGGCGCCAGGATTGATCCAGACGTGATCGTGAGACGTTTGTCCATTGCCCAGCGCCAGCTCGTGCAAATCGGGCGTGTGCTGCTCGTTCCGCACCGGGTGGTGATCTTCGACGAACCGACCGCCTCGTTGACGCCGTTTGAAACCGAGGCGCTGTTGCGGATCGTCAGCGATATCAGGACCAAGGGCGTCGGCGTTGTCTATATTTCGCACCGGCTGCCCGAGGTGAAGACCATTTCCGATCGGATCAGCGTCTTGCGCGACGGCAAGCTCGTGACGACGCAGCAGGTGAGCGAAATGGAGCCTGTCGACATGGCACGAAGCATGGTCGGACGGGATGTGACCAAGCTTTATCCGGACCGAAACCACAGCAGTGAAGAAAGCGCGGTGCTGGAAATCGAAGGGTTTTCGGTTCCTGGCTATGTCCGGGACGCGAGCTTCAAGTTGAAGCGGGGCGAGATTCTCGGCTTTGCCGGGCTGGTCGGTGCCGGGCGAACCGAATTGATGGAAGGCATCGCGGGCTTGCGGCCGGGCAGGGGAAAGGTCCGGATGAACAACGAGCCGATGCGTTTCGATGCTGTGGACGCCAGCCTGAAAGCCGGCATCGTCTATTTGAGCGAAGACCGGAAGGGCAAGGGGCTTCTTCTCGATCGCAACCTGCAGGTCAATCTCACGCTGGCTTCGCTGTCCCGGTTCATGCGCGGTGTTGGCATCGATCACGCAGCCGAAGCTGCGGCGCTCGATAAGGCCATCGACGACTTCGAGATCCGGACCGGACGCAAGGACATGCTGGCCGGGCAGCTCTCAGGCGGCAACCAGCAGAAACTCCTCCTAGCGAAGATGATGCTGCTCGACCCGAAAATCGTCATCATCGACGAGCCGACCCGGGGCATCGACATTGGTGCAAAGCAGCAGATCTACAAATTCATAGCGGGGCTGGCCGAGCAAGGGCGGTCGGTCATCGTCGTTTCGTCTGAAATGCCCGAACTGATCGGCATCTGCGACCGTATCCTTGTGATGCGCGGTGGTCAGATCGTCGGTGAAGTGACGCGTGAGCGCATGACCGAAACCGAGATCGTCATACTGGCAACGGGTGCGACAGCCAATTTGGCGGGAAAAACGACTGTTGGGGACGAAGCAGCATGAGTGTAGATGTCAATTCAACCAAGACGACCGGACGCGGACTGGCCGGCCGCTGGTCTGAAATCGACCTGAGAGCCGTCGCTCCGTTTGTCGCCTTGGCGCTGCTCCTTGTACTGGGGGCGCTTTCAAGCGATCATTTTCTCACAGTCGGCAACCTCCTGAATGTCTTCGCCCGAAGTGCATTCATTGCAATCATCGCGGTCGGTGCAACCTTCGTGATCACCGCAGGTGGACTGGACCTCTCCGTCGGGTCGATGGTGGCCTTCATCGCAAGTCTGATGATCCTCTTCCTGAACAGCGAGCTGATTGCAAATCCGGTCCTTCTTCTCGTCGTCGGGGTCGCGTTGTCCATCGCAATTGGCGCGCTTTGTGGATTCGCCAACGGCCTCATCATCACCAAAGGCGGGATCGAGCCATTCATCGCGACCCTCGGCACCATGGGCATCTTCCGGGGTCTGACAACGTGGCTTTCGCAGGGTGGGGCCATCTCTCTGCACTCGCTGGATCTGCAGACTCTATACCGGCCGGTCTACTTTGGCAGTGTCCTCACCGTTCCGGTTCCCATCATCATCATCCTCGTCGTCGCGGCGATCGGCGCGTTTCTTCTTTACCGCACCGGTTACGGACGGCATGTGGCGGCTGTCGGTTCGAACGAGGACGTGGCCCGGTACTCTGGCATCTCGGTCAGCAAGGTCCGGATCATGACATATGTTTTGCAGGGGCTCTGCGTCGCGATCGCCGTCTTGCTTTATGTTCCCCGGCTGAGTTCGACGACGGCAACCACAGGCATCATGTGGGAATTGCAGGCGATCACAGCCGTGATCATCGGCGGCACCGCCCTGACAGGTGGGGTCGGCCGGATCTGGGGCACGATCTGCGGAGCCTTTATCCTGGAGATCGTGGGAAACATCATGCTTCTTTCGAACTACGCCAGTGAATATCTGATCGGCGCAATCCAAGGTGCGATCATCATCATCGCGATGCTCGTTCAGCGCTCGCTGATCCGTAAGTCGTAGATCGAGAAGCCGGGAGAAGCTGGGCCCCGGTCTCGAAAGATTGTCCGGCATCAAGGGAGAGATTGAATGAGAAAGCGACTGTTAACATTGGCTGTTGCGGGATTTACCGTCGCGGCGGGAGCGAGCCACGCGCAGGACAAGGACTATACGATCGGCGTATCGGTTCCCACTGCCGATCATGGCTGGGCCGGTGGCATCATCTTCCATGCCGAGCGTGTTGCGAAACTTTTGATGGCGGCCCACCCGGGGTTGAAAGTCATCGTGAAGACTTCCGCAGATCCTGTCAGCCAGGCGAATGCCCTGGAGGATTTGACGACGCAGGGTATGGACGCACTGGTCATCCTGCCGATCGATCCGAACCCGCTGGCCAATGCGATCAAGCAGGTGAAATCCGGCGGGACGTTCGTAACCCTCGTCGATCGCTCTCCGTCGGTGAATGACAACACCGTGCGCGACGTCTATATCGCGGGCGACAATTTCGGCCTCGGGGCCGTTGCCGGCCAATACATCAAGGAAAACACGCCCGACGCGAAGGTCGCCGTTATTCGGGGGCTGCCAATTCCGATCGATCAGGAACGTCAGGACGGCTTCGACAAGGCAATTGCCGGTAGCAACGTCAAGGTTCTCGAAAAGCAGTACGGCAACTGGAGCCGCGACGACGCTTTCAAGGTCATGCAGGACTATCTGACAAAGTATAAGGACATTGACGTCGTCTGGTGCCAGGACGACGACATGGGAGTCGGCGTACTTCAGGCGATCGAGCAGGCGAAGCGGACCGATATAAAGTACATCATCGGCGGGGCTGGCTCGAAGGAGTTCATCAAAAAGGTGATGGATGGAGACAAGATGGTCCCTGTGGATCCGCTTTATCCCGATACGATGGTTGCCACCGGCATTGAAATTACCGCGGCGCATCTTTACGATAAAGTGACTGTATCAGGAACCTACACGCTTGATGCCACTTTGGTTACGCCGGAAAATGCCAAGCAATACTATTTCCCGGACTCTCCGTTCTAGTATCAGGTAAATATCGGCCCCCGCTTGTGGCGGGGGCCAGATCATGAATCAAGGTGATCCAAACCAAGGGATCCGAGGCGTGCGGGGATGCCGGAGCGAAAATTTCGTCCAGCAACTTCAGCCGGCCTCGGTGCTGGATCAAATTAATTACGCGACAGCGATTATCAGAGATCCGAGATACCAAACCTCCCCGTGTCGAAACCAAAGTCCAGCGTGTCCCCGACATTGGATTTGCAGGCCACAATCCAGATCATCCCGAAAAATACCCTACCGCCGTTTTCGCCTCGATCTCGACATGCGCGCGAGACGGGACGAGCGCCTCGGGCAGCGCGATCTGCTCGACGATCTCGATCCCCTGGGCACGGGCGGCCGCGCTCTTCAGATTGCTCATCGATATCCATCGATCGACGCGGCAGATTCCGAGCCAGTGAAGGACATCGACGGCGAGCGACTGCTCACGCAGGTCCCGCGTTCCCGCTATTGCCTCGGTGTGGTCGAAATAGTCCTCGGGACGGTCGCCGCGTGGATCGCGCTCACGGGCATTGTAGACCAGATACTTCGTGACCTCGCCGAGGCAACGGCCCTCCTTGCGATTATAGACGACGACGCCGACACCGCCGGCCTTCGCCTGGCGGATCGCCTCTTCGATCGAGAATGCGAGGTAAGGCCGGCAGGTGCACAGGGTCGAACCGAACACGTCGGAGGAATTGCACTCGTCATGGATGCGGCAGGTGATCTTCGTGTCTAGCCGGCCCAACTTGTTCGGATTGCCGAATAGATAGACCGACTGGCCGCCGATCGGTGGATGAAAGATCGGGAGATCGGGTCTTTCGATCAGTTGCGGATAGGAACCGCCCGAGTGCGCAAAGAGCGCACGTCGAAGACGCGCCTCGGAAACGGCTAGCCTCGCAGCGAGGCCTGGCAAGTACCAGACCGGCTCGATCGCGATCTTCGTCACCTTTGCCTGTCCGTTGACGAGGAGGATATCGCCATCCGCCTCGAGCCGCCCACTCGTAAGAGCGGATGCAATTTCAGGAATATCGAGCGTGCCCGCGGCGACGGCGATGGACGGACGGATCGAACGCCCATGCGCGATCGCGCTCGAGAACTCTCGCGCCGTGACGTGACCGAAGGGATCGAGCGCGACGATCCTGCCCGGCTCGAACCATGCGGCGTGCGGGCCGATCTCCGCGACGGGTGCCGTCAGCGAATAGTCGGCAACATGATCGGTAGCAAAGGTTTGCCGGAGTGCTCCGATGGCACGATACGGCGCATAATTGCCCGTCGGCACTCCAATGGCGTTTCGTTCGGGGTCGGGATAGCTCACCACCGGACCGCGTTCGAGC
>JBBSUS010000162.1:0-5932 GCA_038234195.1 Hyphomicrobiales bacterium
CGGCCTCGCCGCGCTCGAACTCGGCACCGGCGACCGGCTCGGCATGTGGTCGCCGAACCGCTACGAATGGGTGCTGGCGCAGTTCGCCACCGCCCGCATCGGCATCGTCCTCGTCAACATCAACCCGGCCTACCGGTCGAGCGAGCTGGAATTCGCTTTGAACGCCGTCGGCTGCAAGGCATTGATCCTGGCGGCCAGCTTCAAGACCTCAGACTACATCAAGATGCTGATGGGCCTCGCTCCGGAGTTGGCGCAGTGCGAGCCCGGCGCGCTGTCCGCGGCCCGCCTGCCGGATTTGCGGGCGGTCATTCGCCTCGGCACCGAGAAGACGCCGGGCATGCTGAACTTCGGTGACGTCATGGACGCCGGGCGCGCCTCCGATCTCGATCTCGACGCGATCACGGCACGGCTCGATATCGACGACGCAGTGAACATCCAGTTCACCAGCGGCACCACCGGCACGCCGAAGGGCGCGACGCTCACCCACCGTAATCTCGTCAACAACGCCGACCAGGTGACGAAGCGCATTCTGTTCACCGAAATCGATCGGCTCTGCATTCCCGTGCCGCTCTACCATTGCTTCGGCATGTCCATGGGAACGCTCGGCTGCGTCACCAAGGGCGCGGCGATGATCCTGCCCGGCGAGGGCTTCGACGCGATGACCACTCTCGACGCGATCGAGGCCGAGCGCTGCACGGCGCTCTATGCGGTGCCGACGATGTTCGTCGCCATGCTCGGCTCCGACGGCTTCGAAAACCGTGACCTCTCCAGCCTGCGCACCGGCATCATGGCCGGCGCGCCCTGCCCGATCGAGATCATGCGACGGGTCATCGACAAGATGCACATGGATCAGGTGACCATCGCCTACGGCATGACAGAGACGGCGCCGGTCTCCTTCCAGAGCCATGTCGACGACCCACTCGAAAAGCGGGTATCGACCGTCGGCCGCGTCCATCCGCATATCGAGGTGAAGATCGTCGACGCGGAGGATCGGCCGGTTCCCGTCGGCACGCCCGGCGAACTCTGGACCCGCGGCTATTCGGTGATGCGCGGCTATTGGGGCGCCGAAGCCCAGACCGAAGCCTCGATCACCCCCGACGGCTGGATGAAGACCGGCGATCTCGCGACGATCGATGCGGACGGCTATTGCGCCATCGTCGGCCGGGTGAAGGACATGGTCATCCGCGGCGGCGAGACCATCTATCCGCGCGAGGTCGAGGAATTCCTCTACCGCCATCCGGCGATCCAGGACGTCCAGGTCTTCGGCGTGCCCGACGACAAATATGGCGAGGAACTCTGCGCCTGGGTGGTAGTGCGCCCCGGCGAGACGCTGGATGCCGAAGGCGTGCGCGATTTCTGCCGCGAGGAGATCGCGCATTACAAGATCCCGAAACATATCCGGTTCAGGGATACGCTGCCGATGACGGTCACCGGCAAGCCGCAGAAATTCGTCATGCGGGAGGCGATGCTGGAGGAGTTGGGGAAGGGTTGAGATCGGGGTTCGATCTTCGGTCTCGTCTCCAGGCGATCTTTTATGTAAGGCATTTTTGCCTTACATTGTAACCTCAACAAAACTCGCCAGGAGGCCCGCATGACCACGCTGACCGTGACTTCCAAAGGCCAGGTGACCCTGCGCAAGAACGTTCTTCAGCACCTCGGCATCGGCCCCGGCGACAAGATCGAGGTCGACCTCGATCCAGGCGGCAAGGTTGTCCTCAAGGCGGAAAAGCGGACAGGTTCGATCGAGGATATATTCGGGATGCTCAATCATCTTGCAAAGGAAAGGGCCCCGACGATCGAGGAACTGAACGATATCATCGCCGAAGGTTGGGCCAACCGGCGTTGATCATCGTTGCCGACACCAACGTCGTGATCCGCGCGGTTCTGGGAGACGACCAAATTCAAAGCCGTATCGCAAGGAGTGTGCTCGCACGCGCATCGGGCATCGTGGTAACCCTTCCGACACTCTGCGAAATCGCGTGGACATTGCGCAGCCATTACCGCGCATCCAAATCGGAGATCTACGAGACCATCGCCAGGCTGATCGAGGACCCAAAGATCATCTGCGACCGACAGGCCGTGACGACAGGGCTCGATCTACTGGAAAACGGCGGCGATTTCGCGGACGGGGTCATCGCTTACGAAGCCCGGCGCCTTGGTGGATCGACCTTCTGCAGCTTCGATCGACAGGCGTGCAGGCTCTTGTCGCAAGCCGGCCTGGGCGTCGAGCTACTGGGTGAATAAACGGCAATTCTACCGCGTCGGGACCGGCGTTTCGCCGCGATAGTCGTAGAATCCGCGGCCGGCCTTGCGGCCGAGCCAGCCCGCCTCGACATATTTCACCAGCAGCGGGCACGGGCGGTATTTGGAATCCGACAACCCCTCATGCAGCACCTGCATGATCGACAGGCAGGTATCGAGGCCGATGAAGTCGGCCAGCTGCAGCGGCCCCATCGGGTGGTTCGCGCCGAGCTTCATCGCAGTGTCGATGGAATCCACCGAACCCACGCCCTCGTAAAGCGTGTAGATCGCCTCGTTGATCATCGGCAGCAGGATGCGGTTGACGATGAAGGCGGGGAAATCCTCCGAGACGCTGATCGTCTTGTCAAGGCTCGACACGAACCGCTTGGCGGCATCGAAAGTCGCCTCTTCGGTGGCGATTCCACGAACCAGTTCGACCAGCTTCATCACGGGCACAGGGTTCATGAAGTGGATGCCCATGAACTTTTCGGCCCGGTCCGTCGCCGACGCGAGACGGGTGATGGAGATCGACGAGGTGTTGGTCGCAAGGATCGTGTCAGGCGACAGATGCGGACAGATTTCACGATAGATCTTGCGCTTGACCGTCTCGTCTTCGGTCGCCGCCTCGATGACGAGGTCGAGGCCGCCGAGCCCAGCCGGATCGACGATCGTCTCGATGTTGGCCAGTGCCTTGGCTCGCTCGGCCTCGGTGATCTTCTGCGACGACAACTGACGCTCGAGCGTCGAGCCCACGCGGTCCATCCCTGCCTTGATCCGCTCGTCCGAAACGTCATACAGGGTCACGGCGTAGCCCGCGAGCGCGGCGACATGAGCGATGCCGGAACCCATCTGGCCGGCCCCCACGATGCCGATCGTCTCGATGTTTTTCGCCATGGCCCGCACCATATCCTTCAACGTCTGCTGATCTATTGCACTGCACAAGCCCTAATCACGTCGGGCTTTCACGTCAAAGCCCCGAGGTCCGGATCGCCCGTTGCGGTCCTCCTGCGGCGCATCGTAGGGGATCCGGAGGGCTGGATCAGAGCTTGTCCTTCAATTCCGGCAGGATCTGGAAGAGATCGCCGACCAAGCCATAGTCGGCGACCTGAAAGATTGGCGCCTCCTCGTCCTTGTTGATCGCGACGATCACCTTGGAGTCCTTCATGCCGGCCAGATGCTGGATTGCGCCCGAAATGCCGGCCGCGATGTAGAGGTCCGGCGCGACGACCTTGCCGGTCTGGCCGACCTGCCAGTCGTTCGGCGCGTAGCCGGCATCGACGGCGGCGCGACTGGCGCCGATCGCAGCCCCGAGCTTGTCGGCGACAGGCAGGATGTATTCATCGAACTTCTCCTTCGAGCCGAGCGCCCGCCCGCCCGACAGGATGATCTTGGCGGAGGTCAGCTCCGGCCGGTCGCTTTCTGCCAGCCGCTCCTCGACGAATGTGGACAAGCCCGGATCGCCAGCACCCTCGACGGTCTCGACTGGGGCCGATCCGTTCATCTCGACCGCCTGGAAGGTCGAGGTGCGCACCGTCAGCACCTTCTTGGGGTCCTTCGATGTCACCGTCTGGATGGCGTTGCCGGCGTAGATCGGCCGCTTGAACGTATCGGCGGATTCGACCGCGATGACGTCGGATATCTGCATGACGTCGAGGAGGGCTGCGACCCGCGGCATGACATTCTTGGCCGTGGTGGTCGCCGGTGCGACGATCGCGTCGTAGTCGCCGGCGAGCTTGACGATGAGGTCGGCGAGCGGCTCGGCCAGGCCATGCGCGTAAGGCGCGCCGTCGACGTGAAGAACCTTCGTTGCCCCATCGAGCTTGGCGGCGGTCTCGGCGACGGCCGAGGCACCCGATCCGGCAACGAGCACATGGATATCGCCGCCCATCTGGACGGCAGCGGTCATAGCCTTGGCGGTCTGTTCGGAGAGCGCCGTATTGTCGTGTTCGGCCAGAAGCAGCGTGGTCATGAGTGATCCTCCTGAAGTGCCCGGCGCCTGCAGTTCGGTCGAGAACGCGGCAGCCTGGGTTAGGTGTTGGTTGGGGTCAGCGCTCGACGGTCAGATGACGCCGGCCTCGTTCCTCAGCTTGTCGATGAGCGTGGCGACATCAGGAACCTTGACGCCCGCCTCGCGCTTTTTCGGCTCGGCCGTCGTCTTGACCTCCAGACGCGGGGAAACGTCGACACCGTAATCGTCCGGCGACTTCTCCTCGATCGGCTTCTTCTTGGCCTTCATGATGTTCGGGAGCGAAGCGTAGCGCGGCTCGTTGAGGCGCAGATCAGTGGTGACGATCGCCGGCAGCTTGATGTCGACCGTCTGCAGTCCACCATCGACCTCGCGCACGACCTTCGCCTGGCCATCGGTGAATTCGAGCTTGTTGGCGAAGGTGCCCTGGCTCCAGCCAAGCAGCGCCGCCAGCATCTGGCCGGTCTGATTGCAGTCGTCGTCGATCGCCTGCTTGCCGAGGATGACGAGATCGGGCTTCTCCGCCTCGACCACGCCCTTCAAAATCTTGGCGACCGCCAAGGGCTCGGTCGGCTTGTCGGTCTTGACGAGGATGCCGCGGTCGGCGCCCATCGCCAGCGCCGTGCGGATCGTCTCCTGAGACTGCTGCGGCCCGACGGAGACGGCCACGATTTCGGTCGCGGTGCCCGCTTCCTTCATCCGGATCGCCTGCTCGACGGCGATCTCGTCGAACGGGTTCATCGACATCTTGACGTTGGCAAGGTCGACGCCCGAACCGTCCGGCTTGACCCGGATCTTCACATTGTAGTCGACCACACGCTTGACTGCGACGAGAACCTTCATCGGTGATGTCTCTCCCTCGGCCGGCCCGTACGAAGGGATCCGACGCCTGTTTGTCCGCTTCCGGAGACAGCGCCTCAACCTTTCTGGCTGGCAGCGCCGATCGTCCATGATGTCGAAGGAAGCGATTAAGTGGATTTGACGTAATCGTCAAAGTTTCTGCTGTTTGTTACGCGTTTAGTGAGGCCACGCGCGCCATCTTTCAAGGTCTGTGGTCCGCAAGCTGTCGCTGCGCCGTCAGAAGCTGGCCTCGAAGCGACACGCCACACGGGACAGCGATCGGCCACCGTGGGGTCTGTCGGCGGACATCTGCTGGCACACGCCGACCTTCACCGGCTTTGCCCGGGCACCCAAAGGACGTCGGCGCGGCCGTCGTCATTGGCGATTCGCGCGGCCACGAAAAGATGGTCGGACAGGCGATTGACATAGCGCAACGCCGGCTTGGAAACCTGCTCCCCAGGCTTGGCGGCCAGCGCCACCATCAGCCGCTCCGCACGCCTCGCTACCGTTCGGGCGTGATGGAGATGAGTGGCCGTCGGCGATCCGGCAGGCAACACGAAGGATTTGAGCGGCTCGAGCCGGTCGTTCATCGCGTCGATCTCCCGCTCCAGCCGCTCCACCTGGCTGGCGACGATCTTCAGCGGCTCATAGGGCAGCGGCTCATCGGTTTCGGGGGTTGCGAGTTCCGCGCCAAGGTCGAACAGCTCGTTCTGGATGGTCGCGAGCACCGCGTCGAGATCGCCCTTGGTCTGCAACCGCACGAGACCGCCGACCGCATTCAACGCGTCGACCGTTCCGATCGCCTCGACGCGCAAATCCGCCTTCGAGCGACGATCCCCGGTGGCAAGGCCAGTCTCGCCGTCATCGCCGGTGCGCGTGTAGATC
>JBBSUS010000163.1:0-5915 GCA_038234195.1 Hyphomicrobiales bacterium
CCTGGACTCGGCCTTCCGGCCTATGAGACGTCGGGGGCAGCCGGGGCTGATCTGCGCGCGGCGATCGGCGAGGATCTGGTGCTCGCACCCGGCGGCAGGGCGCTGGTCCCCACTGGCCTCGCGTTCGATATCCCGGAGGGTCTGGAGGTGCAGGTGCGCCCGCGCTCGGGGTTGGCCGCCAAGCACGGCGTCACCGTTCTGAATGCGCCCGGAACGATCGACAGCGACTATCGCGGCGAGGTGAAGGTCATCTTGATCAATTGCGGCGAGGCGCCCTTCATCGTGTCGCCCGGCGACCGGATTGCCCAGATCGTCGTCGCGCCGGTGCTGCAGGCTCGCTTCACGCTTGTCGAGGAACTTGGGGCCAGCGCTCGTGGCGGCAGCGGGTTCGGCTCGACCGGTCGCTGAAGTATCAGCCAACACGCTGGATGGCCAATGCCAGTGTGATCGGCGGCATGCTTGGCGAAATAGGCGCAGCTTTGCGGCAAACGCCGCATCCGGGGCATGTCCTTCCGGCAGATGTTGCATTCGGCAAAACGAATGCCCTCGCCCATTCCGGCCCGACGCCTTACCTTCTTGACGAAAGACGGTGTGTTCTGAAGCGTGATATTCGCGCGCGCATCGATCACCAGGGAAGGGAAAACATTATGGACAGACCCCTCGACGACACGCAGGCCCGAACCCATGGACGCGGCCGCATCTATGATTCCATCGTCGACACTATCGGCGATACGCCGCTCGTCCGGCTCGACAAGCTGGCAAAAGAGAAAGGCGTCAAGGCGCATCTCGTCGCGAAGCTCGAATTTTTCAATCCGATTGGCTCCGTGAAGGATCGCATCGGCGTCGCGATGATCGAGAAGCTGGAGGCGGACGGCAAGATAACCCCCGGCAAGACGACCTTGGTCGAGCCGACCTCGGGCAACACCGGCATCGGCCTGGCCTTTGCTGCGGCAGCCAAGGGGTATCGCCTGATCCTGACCATGCCCGAAACCATGTCGATCGAGCGGCGCAAGATGCTGCGTCTGCTCGGCGCCGACCTCGTGTTGACCGAAGGCGCCAAGGGGATGAAGGGCGCCATCGCTCGAGCTGAAGAACTCGTCGCCGAACTGCCCGATGCGGTGGTTCCGCAGCAGTTCGAGAATCCCGCCAACCCGCAAATTCACCGCGTCACAACCGCCGAGGAAATCTGGAACGATACGAAGGGCGAAATCGACGTGTTCGTCTCGGGCATCGGCACCGGCGGCACGATCACTGGCGCCGGCCAGGTCCTGAAGAGCCGGAAGCCCGGGCTGAAAGTCATCGCCGTCGAGCCGGAAGGATCGAACGTTCTGTCGGGCGGGAAGCCAGGCCCTCATAAGATTCAGGGTCTCGGCGCGGGCTTCGCGCCGAAAATTCTCGACCAGGACGTTTACGACGAGGTGGTGCAGGTCTCCAACGAGGAATCCTTCGAGCTCGCGCGGCTGGTTGCCCGTCTCGAGGGCGTTCCGGTCGGCATCTCTTCAGGCGCGGCGCTCGCTGCCGCCATCAAGGTTGGCCAGCGTCCGGAGATGGAAGGCAAGACCATCGTCGTGATCATCCCGTCCTTCGCCGAGCGCTACCTGTCGACCGCCTTGTTCGAAGGCCTGGGTGACGAGGCCGACGAACCGACCGCCGCGCGCCGCGGCGCGCCGTCGATCTGAGGCTTGCGGCGGCAAGCAGCGGCCGAATACGGCACAGAACACATGGCGTCGAAAGGGCCGCGCCTTTGGGTGCGGCCTTTGATTGAGGCGCAGAGCCGTCGCGTTCGCGCTCCCGGAAGTTGACCGGCGCCCGTGCCTTCGGCCTTTCCGCCATTTCCATCAGCAAAAAGCCCGGCGAACGGCGTTGGCCGTGCGTCGGGATTGAATCGTCATCCGAAGGCCGGAAGGCTCACGGATTGACGGCAATTCTGTGGAAAATCAGCCGGCTGAACGTTCGTTCGAACCCTGATAGGACGAGCCGCCACCCTGATAGGACGAACCAGTGCCCTGTCCTGGTGCGCCGGGACGCGCCGGACCGTTGGTGCGCAACTTGCGCTTCGGACCCGGGACGAGGCCTTCACGCTGGGCCTGCTTGCGGGCCAGCTTGCGCGAACGACGGATGGCTTCCTGCTTGCGGCGAGCACGCGCTTCCGACGGCTTTTCGTAGGAGCGACGCGCCTTCATCTCGCGGAAGACGCCTTCGCGCTGCAGCTTCTTCTTCAGGGCCCTAAGGGCCTGATCGACATTGTTGTCTCTGACGTCGACTTTCAAGGCAATTCCTTTCTGAGTCCGGCAACCCGAGACTGAACCCAGGCCCACCGGCACATGACGGCGAAAACTAAATCTTCTGAACGGTTAGGGCAGGCCCTTCACGAGCCCACCCACCGGCCACCGTTTACACGGCGGCGTCGACCTTGACGGCCTTGGCCGATTTCGCCTTCGGCGATGCCGCGGCCTTGGCTACAGCCTTCGGCGCGGTCTTGGTTTTTGCAGCCGGCTTCTTTTTGGCCGCTGCCTTTTTCGGCGCCGCCTTTTTGGCGGCCGCCTCGTCGACCGCTTCGCGCTCCAGTCGGAGCTTGCGCAGGCGAGCCGTCTTTTCTCTCACCGCGAGGGACTCAGCCGCAATCATACCGATGGCGGAACCCTTGGTCGGCTGTTCAGGCGGGCCATTCAAGGCCGCTTCGGCAGTTTCCCGCGCTTTCCGGGAATTTTCCATGGCCGCGTCCTTCAAAACTCGATCAAAAACGAGTCGCGGCGCGTCCCGAATGTCGTTGCATACAAAACCGGGCGGCGAACGCTTGGTTCCGCCGCCCGGTACGGCGCCAGTTAGGCGCGCTGAACGTTAACGGCCTTCGGGCCCTTGCCGCGGGTATCCGGCTCGGTGTCGAAGGAAATCTTGTCGCCTTCGTTGAGCGAGGAAATTCCAGCGCGCTCGAGGGCTGACACGTGGATGAAGACGTCCTTCGAGCCACCATCGGGGGTGACGAAGCCGAAGCCCTTGGCTTCGTTGAAGAACTTTACGGTGCCGGTCTGGCTCATGGAATGACCTTTCGTCGCTGACCGCCCTATGGCGGCCGATCGAAGTGCTCTCGCGACGCGATTGACTTCTAAGGTTGTGTTGTATGGGCACGGCGACAAACCGCGTCCGGGGATCTCGGAAATTTCACAAGGATAACGGCGAAAGGTTTGGTTCTCGTCGCGCCGGTGACCTGTCGTTCGCTGCAATCGCGAAGAGGAACGGATCGGCGAACCGCTGACGCGGCCGAACGTCTGCCAGACTCCGGGTCTGCAAATACCCGAATTTCCATTATGGCCTTTGAAGGTTCCGAACGCAAGAGCGCCATCGCGGCCGAGAGCGATCCGCAAGGTCCGGCCGGGCGCGCGCATCTTCGAACCGCGACCGGCACAATCCGTCTACCGCCGCGACACGGTCAACGGCAAGCCGCCCTGCGGCTGGATCGTGATCCGTTGCACCACCTCCGGTGGCGTCCTGCGGGCATAGTCGAAGCGCAGAGCCTTCAGGAGGCAGGCGAGAGCGATGACGCCCTCCTGCAGGGCGAAACTGGCACCGATGCACACCCGCGGACCAACTCCGAAGGGTAGATACTGGTAGCGATCGATCTTCTCACGGTTTTCGGGCAGGAAGCGGCTCGGGATGAAGTGGTCTGGCCGATCCCACAGCAGTTCGTGACGATGGATCAGCCAGGGCATGACGAGAACCGTCGCGCCGGCCGGTATCTCCATGTCGCCGGCCCTGTCGGGCTTGAGCGCGGTGCGGTTCAGGGATGGAGCAGGCGGATAGAGGCGCAACGCCTCCTCGAAGGCGGCGCGGGTGTAGACGAGCTTCTCGGCCCACTGGCTCGGATGGGTCAGTGTCGGCAGGACATTGTCCAGTTCGTGTTCGACCTTGCCGCGCTCGTCGGGTGCCTGACTGAGGAGATAGAGCGTCCAGGCGAGAGAGCGCGCGGTCGTTTCGTGGCCGGCGCCGATGAAGGTGATGATGTTGTCCTCGATCTCCGAGGTCGACAGGCCATCCGCCTTGATCAGCAGCGACAGGAGATCTTCCGGTGCGCTTTTGGGATCGCGCTCGATCTGTGCTCGCCGCTTGCCGATCGTTTCGACGATCAGGCCGCGGAAATAGGCCATGGAGCGCCGCCCGCGCAGTCGCCGAAGGCGTGGCAGGAACGATGGGGCGCCGAGGAGGTCGAGCGGGTCGACGCGGCCCATCGACCCCAGGAATTCCTGGGTCGATCGGGCGAAGGTCTCCGGATCGCCTGCGATGTCGTCGGTAAACAGCGTCGCCTGCAGGATGTCGAATGTCAGGAGCGTCATCTCCATCGACCCGTCGATGGTCTGTCCGGCAAGCCCGGCGAGCTTCGCAGCGAAGGCGTGCGAGCGCGCTTCCATGGTTTCGGTGAAGCCGGTGATGTGGCGCGGCGTGAACACCGGTGCGATGGCCTTTCGCGTGCGGCGCCACAGTGCGCCCTCCGCGGTCAGGAGCCCGTCGCGCAGCAGCGGCCGCAGGATGCGCTGGCGCAGTGGCTGCATGACGTAGTTGCTGGCGTTCTCGACCAGGCAATGGCGCACCCCGGCCGGATCGTTGACGACGATGTTGGGCACGCCCAGCCAATCGCCACGGATATAGGGCTCCTTGAACGCCCGCGTGCCCCAGATCTCGATGGGATTGCGCGACGCGGTGCGCAGGAAAGTGGCAAAGCCGAGTGGCTCCGAATGGGGAACCGGCGCGGGCGCGCGGAAAGGACGGGGGGTCGCCGTGGCATCGGCCGCGAGCAAGGCATTGGACATGAAGCAAAATCGCCGATCGGTTTTTGAAAGGGTCGATGCGGGAGAATATGGGGGGAGCGAGGCACGGCGTCGAGCAGGGCGGAGGGACGCAGGCCTCGGCATCATGTTGTGACGGTCGACACGCGGTGCCCCTTGTCCGCAACCGCAACATTTCCGATTTCTAGGCCTGAGGATTACTGCCTGATCGATCCCGGTCGGGTGCGATCCGGGCCTGATCCGCGCGCGGCTTTCATCCTGCCGTTCGACACTTTATATACTACGCGCGTGCGAGGCGATTCGTCGCCCCAGGGGTGGCCACCCCGACAATTGCAAGGAAGCTCATGTCCGCAGTGCCCGAGACCGATCCGATCCTCCCCGAAGTCCTGGAAGAAGCCGAATACGGTGCCGACTCCATCAAGGTCCTGAAGGGGCTCGACGCCGTCCGCAAGCGGCCCGGCATGTATATCGGCGACACCGACGACGGCTCGGGCTTGCATCACATGGTCTACGAGGTGGTCGACAACGCCATCGACGAAGCCTTGGCAGGCCATGCGACCCACGTCACCGTGACATTGAATCCGGACGGTTCCTGCACGGTGACCGACAATGGCCGCGGCATCCCGACCGACATTCACACCGGCGAAGGCGTCTCGGCGGCCGAGGTCATCATGACCCAGCTGCACGCCGGCGGTAAGTTCGACCAGAATTCCTACAAGGTTTCCGGCGGCCTGCACGGCGTGGGCGTTTCCGTCGTCAATGCGCTGTCCGTGGCGTTGTCGATGAAGATCAAGCGCAAGGGCCAGGTCCACGAGATGTCTTTCACCCACGGCGTGCCGGACGGCCCGCTGCGGCGGACCGGCGATGCCGGTAGCGAGACGGGGACGTCGGTCACCTTCCTGCCGTCGCTCGACACCTTCGCGGGGGTCACCACCTTCGATTACGGCACGCTTGAGCATCGCCTGCGCGAGTTGGCATTCCTGAATTCCGGCGTGCGCATCATCCTCACCGACAAGCGGGCGGCCGACGAGAAGCGCACGGAGCTGTTCTACGAGGGCGGTCTCGAAGCCTTCGTGAAATATCTCGATCGCTCGCGCAAACCGCTGACGCCCGAGCCAATCTCGCTGAGGGGCG
>JBBSUS010000164.1:0-5908 GCA_038234195.1 Hyphomicrobiales bacterium
ATCGGGACGTCACCATAGCCCGCGTGGCGCGTCAACTGAAATGGGTTTCAATTCCATTCCACGGAATTCAATCCCGACGAAAGCCGGATTTGCGGCCGAATAGTTGATGCGACGCCGCAATTAACGGGTGCAGCGCGGTTCATCTTGCGCCGCCCGGCCTATATGGTCGCCGAACCTTCAAGGCCTTGCGGCGGGTGCGAGCGCCGCTCGGCAAGCGGGCAAAATGAAACGGCAGGAGGGCCCATGTGCGGCATTTGCGGTGAAATCCGATTCGACGGGCACGAGGCCTCGCCCGAGCGGCTTCAACGCATGGGCGACTGCCTGGCGCGGCGGGGTCCCGACGGGTCGGGGCAGATCGTACGCGGCCGGGTCGGCCTCGGTCATCGCCGCCTGAAGATCATCGACCTGTCGGAAAAGGCCGCACAGCCGATGGAGGACCCGGAACTCGGGCTCACCATCGCTTTCAACGGCTGCATCTACAACTATCCGGAGTTGCGCCGCGAACTCGAGGGCAAGGGCTACCGGTTCTTCTCGACCGGCGACACCGAGGTCATCCTCAAGGCCTATCACGCCTTCGGCAACGACTGCGTCAAGCGCTTCCACGGCATGTTCGCCTTCGCCATCCACGAGCGCGAGACCGGCCGTGTCATGCTGGCGCGCGACCGCTTCGGCATCAAGCCGCTGTATCTCAGCCAAACCGACAAGCGGCTCTATTTCGCGTCCTCGCTGCAGGCGATCCTCAAGACACAGGACGTCGATACCTCGATCGACCGCGAGGCCCTGCACCATTACATGACGTTCCATGCGGTCGTGCCGCCGCCGCTGACCATCGTGAAGGGCGTTCGCAAGCTCCCCCCGGCGACGGTGCGGATGATCGCAGCGGATGGCTCCTTCATCGATGAGGAGTTCTGGGCACCGGACTTCGCGCCGCGTCCCGGCGATGACAAGCTCTCCTCCACCGACTGGCGCGACCTCGTCATGGACGCGCTGAAGCTCGCCGTCGACCGCCGCATGGTCGCCGACGTGCCGGTGGGCGTGCTCCTGTCGGGCGGCGTCGATTCCTCGCTGATCGTCGGACTTCTCGCCGAGGCGGGCCAGAAGGACCTGAATACGTTTTCGATCGGCTTCGAGGACGCCAATGGCGAGGTCGGCAACGAGTTCGAGTTCTCCGATCTCATCGCCAGGCATTACGGCACCGAGCATCACAAGATTTTCGTGCCCGGCGCGGAACTGATGGAGCATCTGCCGGGTACCATCGCGGCGATGTCCGAGCCGATGGTCTCCTACGACAATGTCGGCTTCTACCTGCTCTCTCGCGAGGTCTCCAAGCACATCAAGGTGGTGCAGTCGGGCCAAGGCGCCGATGAGATCTTCGGCGGCGACCACGGGTATCCGCCGATGGTCGGCGCGAGCGATCCTCTCGCCGCCTATCGCAAGGCGTTCTTCGACCGCAGCCATGAGACGTTGCTCACTCACATCGCGCCCGAATGGCACCCCGACCGGGACGTTTCCGGGGAATTCGTCGCCAATCACTTCGCCATGGCGGGCGCGACCGATCCGGTCGACAAGGCGCTCAGGATCGACGCCCATGTGATGCTGGTCGACGATCCGGTGAAGCGCGTCGACAACATGACCATGGCCTGGGGCTTGGAAGCGCGCGTACCCTTCCTCGACCACGAGCTCGTCGAACTCGCCGCAAGGGTCCCAGCGGCGGAGAAGCTGAAGCAGAACGGCAAGGGGGTCCTCAAGGAGGTCGCGCGGCTGGTGGTGCCCTCTGAGGTCATCGACCGCAAGAAGGGCTACTTCCCGGTTCCGCAGCTGAAATACATCTCGGGGCCCTATCTCGACATGGTCCGCGACAGCCTGACATCGCAGAGCGCCCAGTCACGCGGCCTGTTCCGGCGCGACTATCTCGACACTCTGTTTGCCAATCCCTCCGACCACATCACGCCGCTGCGTGGCTCGGAGCTCTGGCAGATCGCGCTCCTGGAAATGTGGATCCAGCAACAGGGGCTTTGACAGCACCATGGCCGACCACGACGACAAAGCGCCCAAGCTGCCGACCACCCAGACCTCGAAGTCCCCGGGCAAAACCTCGTCGGCCGGAAGCGAACAGCATCGGCCGGAGCACCTGCACGCGGCCGGAATGAAGACACTGATCAAGGGCGCTGGTAGGTCAGCCGCCAGGAGCGATGCGGATGCCTATCTCGACTGCGGCTGGGGCCGGCTGGTCTTTGCGCAGACCTTCGAGGACCCGAAGGCGCTGGTGTCGAGCCTTCGCGAGGAAGGGCCGGCGCGGCGCGACATCGCCTTCTACGTGCGCGACCCGCATGTGCTCCTCAGCCATGCGCCGCAGGAGCTGTTCCTCGACCCGTCCCACACCTACCGGCTCGATCTTGCGACCTACAAGCCCGACGCGCGCCGGCCACGCGGCTATTTCATCCGGCGCCTGTCCTCCGAGCAGGATGCGAGCGAGGTCAACCGCATCTATCAAAGCCGCAACATGGTGCAGGTTCACCCAGGCTTCTTCTGGTCGAACCGCGACAACCGCGCGCTGACCTACTTCGTCGCCGAGGACGAAAACACCGGCGCCCTCCTGGGCACGGTGACCGGCATTCACAACGAGCGCGCCTTTTCCGATCCGGAGAATGGATCTTCTCTGTGGTGCCTCGCAGTCGACCCTCAGGCGACCCAGCCGGGCATCGGCGAAAGCCTGGTGCGCCGCCTCGCCGAACACTTTCAGGCGCGGGGCTGCGCCTCCATGGATCTGTCGGTGATGCACGACAACGACAAGGCAATCGCGCTCTACGACAAGCTCGGCTTCTACCGCGTGCCCTATTTCGCCGTGAAGCGCCGCAACGAGATCAACGAAACGCTCTTCACCGGTTCAGGCGTCGATTACGACGGCCTCAATATCTACGCCCGCATCATCGCCGACGAGGCGCGGCGGCGCGGTATCCATTGCGAGGTGACCGATGCGGCCGGCGGCTTCTTCCGGCTGACCCAGGGCGGACGCACGATCCTTTGCCGCGAGAGCCTGTCGGAACTGACCTCGGCCGTCGCCATGTCCATCTGCGACGACAAGACCGTGACCCGCCGCATCGTCGAGGCCGCCGGCGTTGCGGTCCCTGCGCAGTTGGACGCGACCGCCGCCGACGACGGCGAATTGTCGGCCTTCATCAAGGAGCACGACCAGGTCGTCGTGAAGCCGGCGCGCGGCGAACAGGGGCGCGGCATCGTCGTGGGCCTCGAAACGCTCGACGATGTCAAGGCGGCGATCGCGGCGGCGCGCGCCCTCTGCGACAGCGTCCTCCTCGAGGCGTGCTTTGACGGCAACGACCTGCGCCTCATCGTCATCGACTACAAACTTGTTGCCGCCGCCATGCGCAAGCCGCCGCAGATCGCCGGCGACGGCCGCTCGACGGTAACCGAGCTCATCGAGCATCTGTCGCGCCGGCGCGCGGCGGCGACCGGCGGGGAAAGCACGATTCCGCTCGACGCCGAAACGCAGCGCTGCGTTGCGAATGCCGGCCGTGCCATGGACGATGTCCTCGACGAGCACGAGCGGATCGTCGTCAGGAAGACCGCCAACCTCCACACCGGCGGCACCATCCACGACGTCACCGGCGAAATTCATCCGACGCTGGTCGCGGCGGCGGTCAATGCGGCGCGCGCCATGGAAATTCCGGTCACCGGCATCGACCTGATGGTCAAGAGCCCGCATCGGCCGGACTACGTGTTCATCGAGGCCAACGAGCGACCGGGGCTGGCCAATCACGAGCCGCAGCCGACGGCCGAGCGCTTCGTCGACCTCTTGTTTCCACTGTCGATACCGTTTTCAGTGCGCGCAGCCAGGAATCAGCGACGGAAATCGGGAAGGGACGACTAGTGCCAAGGCTTCAGATCGATGCGGACTATCTGACGGACCAGCTGAAGGCGCTTTTGAAGATCCCGAGCCCCACCGGCTACACCGACACGATCGTGCGGCATGTGGCGAAAGAGCTCGAACGGCTGGGCCTGACGGTCGAACTGACGCGGCGCGGCGCGATTTCCGCAGTGCGCCAGGGCTCGCGCCGGGCCTCGGCCCGCGCCATCGTCTCCCATCTCGACACGCTCGGCGCGCAGGTGAAGATGCTCAAGGACAACGGCCGGCTTGAGCTTCTGCCGATCGGCACCTGGTCGGCGCGGTTTGCCGAAGGTGCGCGCGCGACGCTGTTCTCGGAGGCCGGCACCTATCGCGGCACCATCCTGCCGCTGAAAGCGTCGGGCCACACCTTCAACGATGCGATCGACACGATGCCGGTTGGCTGGGAATATGTGGAGTTGCGCGTCGACGCCCTGTCGCGCAATCGCGAGGAACTGGACAGGCTGAAGATCGAGATCGGCGACACCATCGCCATCGACCCCCAGCCCGAATTCCTCGACAACGGCTTCATCGTCTCGCGCCATCTCGACAACAAGGCGGGCGTTGCCGTCATGCTCGCCGCGATCGAGGCGATGGAGCGAGAGCACACTGCGACCCCTGTGGACATCCACTGGCTGTTCACCATTGCCGAAGAGGTCGGGGTCGGCGCCGCCTCGATCCTGACCGCCGACGTCGCGTCGATGATCGCCGTCGACAACGGCACGTCGGCTCCGGGGCAGAACTCGTCGGAATTCGGCGTCACCATCGCCATGTCAGACCAGTCCGGGCCCTTCGACTATCACCTGACCCGCAAGCTGGTGAAGATCTGCCAGGACGAGGACATCCGCTACCAGAAGGACGTCTTCCGCTACTATCGATCGGATTCGGCGTCGGCGATCGAAGCGGGTCACGACGTCAGGACCGCGCTGATCACCTTCGGCGTCGACGCCTCGCACGGCTATGAGCGAATCCACAGCCACGCCCTGCGCTCGCTGTCGGAACTGATCACCGCCTATGCGACGTCCCCCGTCGAGATCGAGCGGGATCGCAACCAGACGGCCGGCATCAAGGGCTTTACCCGCCAGCCGGCGGTCGAGGCGTCCCAGGAGCTGGCCGAGTTGCAGGACCCGGGCGAATAGGACGGACGAAAAGGCCTTCATCGATGGCCACCATCAATCATCGCCCACGAGCGCCGCGGCGTGGCATTGATCGAGCGTTCGGGCCGATGTCACGTCCAGGCCGGCTCGGTGCGGTTTCGCGAAGAATGACGACGACGTGGGCGGCGATCCGCGGCACCATAGTCGGCCATCAGCGCAAAGACCTGCCTACGCTAAGCATGTTTCGGGAAACATTCGCGTCGCACCCGTTTCCGGTCCCGTGGCGGTTGCCGCTTCGGCGGCCGCCGTGCAAGGCTTGGGGCTTCGGACGTCGACCCCGGTGTTCAACCGGTGCCAGGGCAAAAGATTGCAATCGCCAGTCGGTTTCGACCGGTGAGAGCCATTTCAAAGTGTCTCGCCCTGGGGACGACACCTGGCGTTGACGCATGGGCGTGGGAGGATGGGTATGGATTCCGATGCGTTTTCGGCGCTCATCCGATCTTGGCTGACCGACCTTGTCGCCGTCGCAGCCGCGCATCCTTCGACGTCGATCCTGGCGCTTCTGGCGGCTCTCGTCAGCCTCGTTCTCACTCGCAGCCTGCTGATCTTCGTCATTGCGATCTTTCTCGCAGTCGCCGCGGTCTATGGATCGGAGCCCGTGGCCGATCCGTTGAAGCGCTGGGTGTTCTCGGTCGGATGCATCAGCACGATCCTGTTCGCCTCGCTCGTCGTGATGACGCTCAAGCTGCGCCTGCGCGACGCCCTCGCCGATCTTCGGGCGGCCAGGGCCGATCGCGCGGCGCTGCTTGCCGCCTACGAGGAGGAACGGAAGTGGCGCAACGGCGGCGACGGCTGATTTGCCAGAGATCGTCCGGCTTCAGGCCGTCAACGCGAAGCGACGAGCGGG
>JBBSUS010000165.1:0-5903 GCA_038234195.1 Hyphomicrobiales bacterium
GACGGCGAGGATCACGTTCGGGTTCGAGCTCAGCGCCAAAAGCGCCGAGGAATACTTGCCCACCAGATCGTCGACCGTCACCACCCAGCCGAACAGCGAGGCGAAGGCGACGACCAGCATGACCACCGCCGAGGACGCACTGGCATCGACCACCGAGCGGTAGAGCGTTGAAAAATTCAAGGTGCGGTAGATGAAGATGCCGACGACGAGCGCGTAGACAGTGGCGACGATCGCGGCTTCCGTCGGCGTGAAGATGCCGGAATAGATCCCGCCGAGGATGACGACCGGCGTCATCAGACCCCAGAAGGCGTCGACGAAGGCGCGCACGAGCCGTCGTCCATAAGACAGGTCGGCCCAGGGATTCTGCGACAGCGCTGCAAGGCCTTGGCCGGTTCTTTGAAGGTCGGTGGCGCTTTTCTCGGCGAGGCGCCGCTTTCGCGAGCGGTTGGCGAAGGGCAGCGTGAGCAGCATCAGCATGCCCATCACCAGGCCCGGCACGATTGCCGCGATGAAGAGCTGGGATATCGAAGTCTCGGCGATGACGCCGTAGACGACGAGGCCGATCGACGGCGGGATGACGATCGACAGGGCCGCGCCCGTGCAGACCAGCGCCGCCGAAAAGGCGCGCGGATAGCCGTCCTCTTCCATGCCCTTGATGATCAGCGGGCCGATCGCTGCGACCGAGGCGGGACCCGAGCCCGAGACCGCGCCCCAGAACAGGCAGACGACGGTGCCGACGATGCCCATGCCGCCGGGCAGCGAACCGACGAGGACGCGGAAGAAGCGGATCATCCGCTCGGCGATGCCGACCGTCCCCATCAGCGCGCCGGCGAGGATAAAGAACGGGATTGCCAGCAGCGAAAATTTCGAGATGCCGCTGGACAGAAGATCGCCGACGAGATCGAGGCCGAAGCCGATCACCCACATGGCGTAGAGTGACGACAGCCCGAGCGCGAAAGCCACGGGAACACGCAGCACCAGGAGCAGGAAGAAGGCGATCACCATCTGGGTGCCGGGATCGAGCGGGATCGAGGCGAAGAGCTCAGACATCGGGGATCGTGCCTTTTCCAATCCCCGGACCCGACGAATTGCGTTGCCCCTCGATCGTTGACTGCACGAGACGGATGGCGATCAGCACGAAGCCGAGGGGGAGGCCGAGAGAATAGTACCAGGCGGGGATTCCCAGTCCCGGCGACGTGACACCGCTCGCAAGCTGGTGCTCGACCAGGCCGTAGCAGAACCAAGCCGACAGGATCAGCAGCAGAACCGAAAGCGCCGTCGCCAGCCAGACCGCGATGCGTCGCGCGCCGGTGGGCAGCATGTCCGAGAACAGGGTGACGGCCAGATGTTCGCCGCGCCGGGCCGCAATGGCCGCGCCGAAGACGGTGAGCAGCAGGAAGCCGTTGATCAGGATTTCCTGGGTGGCCGCAAAGGAATAGCTGGTCAGATAGCGCACGACCACGTTGACGAAGCCGATCGCGGTCATCGCCAGGAAGATCATCGCGCAGATGATCTTTTCGAAATCGTCGAGGAAGAGGCGCATGGATGTGTCCGGCGGGAGCGGCCTCTGGATTCCGGCCGGTTGGTGCGGCGAGTGCATCGAAGCCCCGCCGCGCCGTCATGTTCGTTCGCTCGTGCCGACCTACTTGGCGGCGGTGTCGGTGCTCGCCGCCCCGGACGCGTCGGCCTTCTTTTCCGTGCCTTCGCCCTTCGTGCCATCGATCGTCGTCTCGAACAGCGAGACGAGGTCGGGCCCGACCTTCTTGGCCCAGGTATCGAAGGCGCCCTGCGTCGCGGCCTTGAACTCGGCGATCTCCTCCGGGGTCGACTCGTGGATCTGCATCCCCTTCTCCTTGAGGAAGGCAACGCCCTTTTCGGTGTCCTCGCGGGTGATCTTCTTCTGGAAGGTCATCGCCTCTTCGGCGGCGGCCTTCACCTCGTCCTTCTTTGTCTGGTCCCAGCTATCCCAGAGCTTCTGGCTGACACCGAGAAAGATCGGGTCGTAGGAATAGTGCCAGGTGGTCAGATACTTCTGCACCTCGTAGACCCGCTGCGGAATGATGACCGCGCCGATCGGGTTCTCCTGGCCATCGACGACGCCCTGCTGCAGCGCCGGAAACGTCTCCGACCACTGCATCTGCTGCGGGTTGGCGCCGAGGGCGTTCATCACGTCGATATACATCGGTCCGGCGACGCGCATCTTCAGGCCCTTGAGATCGGCCGGCGTCTTGATCGGGTGGATGTTGTTGGTGACTTCGCGAAAGCCGTTCTCGCCCCAGGCGAGAACGATGATGCCCTTCTTGGCGAGGATAGCGTCCATCTTCTGGCCAGGCTCGCCGGACGTCGTGGCGTCGACGGCGGCGTAATCGGGATAGAGATAGGGCAGCGAGAACACCGCCATCTCGGGCACCAGCGGGGTCACGTTGATCGCCGAGGTCAGCACGAAGTCGAGCGCGCCGCGACCGACCATCTCGGCCTGTTTCATCTGGTCCCCGCCCGTCAGCTGCGCATTGGGGAAAATGCGAACGGACAGATCGCCCTTGGTCTTTTCCTTCAGGAGATCGTCGAACTTTTCGGCGCCCTTCTGCCATGTCGTCGTGTCACCGACATTGTGTGAAAGGCGCAGGGTCGTGGCCTGCGCAGGGGAAAGGGACAGCGAAAGTGCCCCGATGGCAGCGGCGAGAGCGCCGGTGGCGGCAAAGCGTCGAAATGTCATGGATGGTCCTCCCGAGACGTGTTTTTGGCGTGCGCCGTCCGACAGGGACGGAGACTTGGCGGGCCTCCTCCCGAGTCCCGCCGCCCGTGCGAGGTGGCAAGGTGCCAGCATCGCGGGGCGCTGGCAACATCGTATCCTCGGCTGATCATTTGCGCAGTTCTGGCACGATTCACCCGCGCCAGCGTAGAAAGTACCGTTCGGCCCGGCCGATCAGCCAGGCGAGGCTGAGGCCGAGGATCGAGAGGATGGCGACGCCGGCGATGAGCTGGTCGGTGGCCATCAGGCTGCCGGCGAGCAGGATATAGGCTCCGATGCCGTATTCCGCGCCGATCATCTCGGCGGCCACGAGCAGGATGATGCCGATCGAGATCGAGATACGAAAGCCGGAAAAGATCGCCGGCAGCGCGCCCGGCAGGATGATCTTCCGCAGGATCGACCACCAGGACAGACCGAAGGATTGACCCATCCGCACGAGATTGCGGTCGACATTGTCGACGCCGCCATAGGTCGCGATCACCGTCGGAAAGAACACGCCGAACAGGATGGTGGCGACTTTTGAGCCTTCCCCGATGCCGAACCAGATCACGAAGAGCGGCAGGAGCGCGATCTTCGGGATCGGAAACAGCGCCGAGACGACGGGCGAGACCGACGCGCGGGCGAGCGAGAACAGCGCGATGGCAAGACCCACCGAGACGCCGAGGATCGTTCCCAGCGACCAGCCGAGGATCAGCCTGTAGAGCGAGGCTTCGAGATGCTTGACCAGCATGCCTGAGCGCGCAAGTTCGAGGAACGCGGCGAATGCCTCGGACGGCGCGGGCAGCACGATCGGACTGATGACACCGCTGCGCGAGCCGGCCTCCCAGAGCGCGATGGCGACGATGAAGACCAGTGGCCCGATGTAGGGGATCGGCCGGGTTGCAAAACCACCGCCGCGATACGGCACCGGACGGCGCGCATGAGTATCAGTCTCGGCTGAGCTGCGCGTGCGGTCGTCCGCATGGCTGCCGATCGTCTGGTCAACCATCGATCCGCTCCCTGTCAGCCGCCATCGCTTCGTCGCGCATCAGGTCCCAGAGCCGCGACTGTATTGCGTCGAGCGCACCAGAACCGCGACGGCGCTCTTCCAGCGGCATGTCGATCGACACGATTTCCCGGATGCGGCCGGGCCGCCGCGACAGCACGACGATCCGATGCCCGAGCCGAACGGCCTCGGCCAGATTATGGGTCACGTAGATCGCCGCGAAGCGCTCGCGCGCCCACAGTTCGACGAGGTCGTCCATCAAGAGTTCGCGAGTCTGGCTGTCGAGTGCCGACAAAGGCTCGTCCATCAGGAGGATCGCGGGGTTGACCGTGAGGGCCCTGGCGATCGCCACGCGCTGCTTCATGCCGCCGGAGATCTGCCGCGGAAACGCCGTGCGGAACTCGCTCAGCTTGGTGCGGGCGAGGACGTCGTCGACGATGCGACCGCGCTCGCCTCTCGAGACGCCGCGATCCTCAAGCGGCAGCGCGACGTTGCCCTCGACGGTCCGCCACGGCAGCAGCGCGAAATCCTGGAAGATGTAGGTGAGGGGGTTCAGCGAATGTTCGGGCGGCTTGCCCTCCTGATAGACCGCGCCGGCGGTTGGCTTTTCAAGCCCGCCGACGAGACGCAGGAGTGTCGATTTCCCGCAGCCGGACGGGCCGATGATACAGACGATCTCGGCCTCGCGCACCGACAGGTCGATATCGGTGAGGATGTCGACGGTGCCGTAACGCTGGCTGAGATTTTCGATGTCGAGGCGCATTGCGAGCCTTCGGGGGTGAGCGGCAGGGCAAAAACGCATCGCCCAACTGGACAGGGCGAAGCACGCCGGCGGTGCGGTGAAGCCGCCGCCGGCGATAGCCTTACTTCGTTTCGACGAATTCCGGGTCGACGAGCGTGTCCATGGAAGCCGAGGCGGGAACGAGCTTTTGCGACTTCATCCAGTCGAGTTGATCGGCAACGCTCTTTACGTTCAGCGCCGCGTCCTTCGACAGGCGCATCGCGCCTCCGATGATCGCAGGTGCCGCCTTGGAGATGTCGGTTGAGGGATAGGCGTATTTCGCAACGATCGCGGTGACGGCGTCGGCCTCCTTGGCATCGGCGGTCTTGTCGACGAGGGCGGCGTTGTAGTCTGCTGCGCCATGCGAGAGCGCCTTCAAAACCTTTTTGACGAGGTCCGGCTTGTCCTTGGTGATGGCGAGCGAGGTGAAGATCGTCGTCACCTGGTAGTTCGGCGCGTAGTCGGACACCTTGCCGATGGCCACAGCCGCGTCCTTGGCTTCCAATGTCTTGGCGACATTCGGTTGGATGGCCCAGGCGTCGATCTGGCCGGAAGAGAGCGCGGCACTGACAGCTCCCACCTTCTGCAACGGCACGAGCCGAAGGGTCGACAGATCGAAGCCTGCGCCGTCGGCGATCTTGGCCGCCATGTAATGGAAGGACGAGCCCTGTTGGGTGATGCCGAAGGAATGGCCGGCAAGCTTGTCCGGCGAGGTGAGGCCTTCGCCATAGGCCTTTTTCGACGCCAGGATGATGTTGCCGTCGACGCCCGGCTCTTCGGTGAGGGCACCGCCGATGACGCGGACCGCGCCCTTCTCGGCGAGATTGACGAGGCCGCCGGTGATCGCCGTCATGCCGAAATCGACGTCGCCCGAGGCGATGGCGACGGCGATGGGCTGCGCCGACTGGAAGAACGCGATCTTGGCGTCGATCCCCTCATCCTTGAAGTAGCCGCGGTCCATCGCGATGAAGGTCGCCGCCTGCGAGGCGAGACGCGTCGCGCCGATGGTGATCGCTTCCGCGGCTTGCGCGCCGGGCATCGAAAGAGCCAGCGTCGAAACCACCAATCCGCTCGCCGCTGCGATTTTCGCGCCGTTCTTCAACCCGGCCGCGACCGCCGTTGCGCAATGCTTCAAAAATGTCATGTGACCTCCCAAGTCTTATCTTACACGCTTTGGCCGGTCTCCCGGCCGACCAAGTGCGATGGATGTCTCGTCGTCGCGACCCCGTTGCCCATCACGTTTGACGGTCGAAGGCGGAATGGCGACGGACGGGCTTGCGCCTTACGGGCTCCTTCTAGCGCCGCATGCCTTGAAATTGAAACCGGTTTTTCGGTTCGCTGAAGGGCGTCAGGCTCCCGGCGAGTGCTGGCGCTCGAAGCTGTAC
>JBBSUS010000166.1:0-5888 GCA_038234195.1 Hyphomicrobiales bacterium
AGAAGGATGTCGCGTTGCGCGATGGCGTTGACCAGCATCGCGCCGATGCCCGGCCACTGGAAGACCGTTTCGATATAGACCGCTCCGCCCAAGACGAAGCCGGCCTGGATGCCGATCACCGGGATGACCGAGACAAGCGCCGCTTTGAAGGCGTGGCGGTAGATGACGCGGCGCTCCGATAGGCCTTTGGCGCGGGCGGTGCGGATATAATCCTGGCGCAGCACCTCCAGCATCGCCGTCCGCGTCAGCCGCGCGATGACGCCGGTTGCGACTACCGCGAGGGTGAGCGCCGGCAGGACGAGGTGATGCAGGAGATCGAGCAGACCGCCGCCGCCATAAACGAGATACATTCCCGAAGCGGGAAACAGCTGAATTTTGACGGCGAAGGCGAGGATCAGAATAAGGCCCAGCCAGAAGGAGGGGATGGAGATGCCGACGAGCACGAGCAGCGTGATCGCCTTGTCGGAAAGACCGACTTGCCGCACCGCCGAGACGATGCCTGCGAGCAGGCCGAAGATCGAGGCCAGCACCAGGGAAGCGCCGGCGAGGATCAGCGTCGCCGAAAACCGCTCTTTAACGATGTCGATCACCGGCCGGTTCAGCGCGTAGGAACGGCCGAAATCGCCGTGAAGAACGCCCGATATCCACGTGAGATATTGTTGCGGCAGCGATTGGTCGAGGCCGAGCGAGGCGTTGAGGTTCTTGACGTTCTCCGGCGTCGCATAGGCGCCGAGGATCGCCGTCGCCGGGTCGCCGGGTATCAGCGCGATCATCGCGAAGACCAGGATGGACAAGCCGAACAGGATGGGGATGACGGCGAGGAGCCGTCGGGCGATGGTGGGGCCCATCCGGTCAGCCGCCCAGTCTGGCGGCCAGCCGTTTTGGCGCGATCAGCCGATAGCTGCGCAGGATCATCGCCGTCACCTCGTCCCAGTCGGCCGGGCCGATATCGGCGGCGTCGAGTACGATCCCCACCCAGCCTTTCGGTCCCACATAGGGCGGGCGGAAGAAGCGCTTTGGGTCGGAGCCGACGAGAATGTCCTGAGCGCCGGCGGGCGCCTTGAGCCAGACGGCGGGACGGCCGTCATCCTCACGGGGCATGGCGAAGATCCGCTCGCGCACCCGAAAGGTCGGCCGGCCCCAGGTCTCGGTCTCGCTCGCCTCGGGCAGCGACAGGCAGAGTGTTCGCAGTCGCGCCTCCTCGTCCGGCATGCGGCCTTATCCCTTCGTCACATCCTTCAGGATCAGCAGAAACGAAGGCTCGAGCGCAAATCCCTGCACGGCCGCAGTCGACACCGCGTTCTGCTTCCAGTTGGCGATGAAGGCCCAGGGCGCGTCGTCATGGACGATCCTCTGCACCTTTTCGTAAAGCGCGCCACGCTTTGTCTGATCCGTGGTCCGGCGAGCCTCGGTCAGCAGCTTGTCGACCTCCGGGTTGGAGTAATAGCCCGAGTTGAAGCCGCCCTTGTCGGGCATGGCATCGCTGCGCAGCGCCAGGAAGGGCAGGGTATCGGGATCGTTGGTCATCCAGGCCATCTCGGCCATGTCGGCCTTGCCCTTGAGCCCCGGATTGACGTTGCTGAGAAACGTGTTCCACTCATAGGTCTCGATGCGGGCGTTCAGTCCGACCGCCTTCAGGTCGGCCTGGATCGCCGTCGCCATGGCAACGGGCTCGAGCATGCCCGAGCCGCCCTCGGCGACGTAGAAGGTCAGGTTCGCGCCCTCGGCCCCGGCCTCGTGCAGCAACGCCTTGGCCTTCTTCGGATCATAGGGATAGGGCTTCGTCGAGCCGTCATTGGCCCAGCCGAAGGCCGGCGGGATCGGGCCTGCGGCGATGTCGGCTGTCCCCTGGAGGACATCGTCGACCAACGCCTTCTTGTCGATCGCGTAGTTCACCGCCTGGCGCACGCGCTTGTCGGAGAACGGCCCTTCCTTGGTGTTGAGGATCAGGAACCACAGATGCGGGCCGGCCTGTTCGTAGACCGTGAAGCCCGGATCGCCCTGAAAGGTCTTCAGATTGTCCGGCGGCACTTCGACCATCAGGTCGACACCGCCCGACAGCATCTCGGCGACGCGTGTGTTGGCGTCGGCGATCGGACGGAACACCACGGCATCGAGTTGCGGCGCCCCGTCCCAATAATCTGCGTTCTTCGACACGACCACCTTGGCGTTCGGGTCCCATTCCTCGAACCTGAAGGCGCCCGTCCCCACCGGATGGCGGCCGAAATCCTTGCCGTATTTCTTCACCCCCGGGGGTGAGACGATCAGCCCGGTCGGATAGGCCAGATTCGACAGGAAGGGCGCAAAGGGCTCCTTCAGCTTGAACTCGACCGTTGTCGCATCCTTCGCCGTCACCGTGTCGACGGTGGAGAAGAAGAAGGCCAGCGGAAACGGGCCGGTGTCATGGAACGGATGGTCGTCCTTCAGCATGCGGTCGAAGGTGAACTTCACCGCATCGGCGTCGAAGGGTGTGCCGTCCTGGAATTTCACGCCCGCGCGCAGCTTGAAGGTGTAGGTCTTCCCGTCATCGGAGATCGTCCAGCTTTTCGCCAGCGCCGGCTCGACCTCCAGCGTGCCCTTCTTGAAGCGCACAAGGCCGTCATAGATGTTGATCAGGATGCGGAAATCATTGGTCGCGGTCACCGCCTGCGGGTCCAGCGACTTCGGCTCGGCGATCTGCCCGACGATGAGAACGTTCGGCGGCGTCTGCGCTGCCGCTGGCCGGGCGCACGGTCCGAAGATCGGGCCGCCGATGGCGAAAACAGCGACGGTCAGGACGGTCGCGAACCATCTCATGAAGTTCCTCCGGGGTGCTTTTCGGATTTTTGCGTCGATGATGACGATTTCTCCCATTGGATCAACCGCCCGGCGGAAATGAGACGGCGTGGTTCCCAACTCGTTCGCGCGGTGCGCCATCGGACCTCGTCGCTGAGCCGGCGACGACATGTCCGCGGACGACCGAAAACCGTTTGAACCGATTTTAATACGCCGATCGTCGCTCGCGTGGCTGGACCTTTGCGCATTAAGCCAGCAAAACCGCGAAGAGCCGTCGAACTTTGCAATTGGGTGCCCGTCATGTTGAGAACCGAAACCGTCCGCAACATCCTGAAATGGTATGAGGGAGAGACCCCCGGCCTGAAGAGCAACCTGTCGCGGCTATTGATGCATGGCCGCCTCGGAGGCACCGGCCGCGTCGTGATCCTGCCGGTCGACCAGGGCTTCGAGCACGGCCCGGCCCGCAGCTTCGCGCCGAACCCGGTCGCCTACGATCCGCACTATCTCTACGAACTCGCCATTGAATCCGGCGTCTCCGGCTATGCCGCACCGCTCGGCCTGTTGGAACAGGGTGCCGACACCTTCGCCGGCGAAATGCCCCTGATCCTCAAGCTCAATTCCGGCAATTCGTTGGTCGGTGGCGCCGACCAGGCGCTGACCGGTACGGTGGAGGACGCCATGCGCCTCGGCTGCGTGGGGGTCGGTTTCACCATCTATCCCGGCGCCGACAAGTCCTACGAGATGATCGAGGAGCTGCGCGAAATCTCGCTGAAGGCGAAGTCGCGTGGTCTGATGACGGTGGTCTGGTCTTATCCGCGCGGCGGCAAGGTGACCAAGGACGGCGAAACGGCGCTCGACATCATCGCCTATGCCGCCCACATGGCGGCGCTGATGGGCGCGACGATCATCAAGGTGAAGCTGCCGACGGCGCATATCGATCTTGACGCGGCCAAGGACACCTATGCCAAGAACAAGATTCCCGGCGACACCGGCGCCGACCGCGTTCGCCACATCATGCAGGCGGCCTTCGCCGGCAAGCGCGTCGTCGTGTTTTCCGGTGGCGCCGCCAAGAACACCGAGGAACTTCTCGACGAGGTTCGCTCGATCAGGGATGGCGGCGGCAACGGCTCGATCATCGGCCGCAACTCCTTCCAGCGCTCGCGCGAGGAGGCGATCGAACTGCTGAACAAGGTCATGGACATCTATGCCTGACCGGCCTTGTTTGGCCCGTCCCTGCACACGCAATCGTCAGTGACCCTGCGGCGCGAGGCTGCTAGCTTCGCCCGCATGAGATCGTCGTCTGCAATTTCGGTGTTCCGCTGCCGCATCTCCGTCGGCATCGTCTCTGCGCTGGTTCTGGCTTTCGCCGGAACCGCCGCTTCGACGCCGACCATGGCGGCCGAACTCATCATGTTCGAGCAGGCCGGATGCCCGTTCTGCAGGGCCTTCGACAATGAGATCGCGCCCGACTATCCGCTGAGCGCTGCCGGCAAGGCCGCGCCGCTGCGCCGGGTCGACATCTTCGACGACCGTCGTGGCGGGCTCGCCGATCTGACGCCGGCCTATTTCACGCCGACCTTCGTCGTCGTCGACGATGATGGCCACGAAGTCGGGCGCCTCGAAGGCTATCCCGGCCGCAGATATTTCTATCCCGAGATCGAGGCGATCACGGGTAAGCTCGGGCCCGGCAACCGTGCGAAAGGCCTCGACGCGAACGGCAAGTCCAACCGCGATCATATCTCGACCTCAGTGCGCTAGGCCAACCGACAACTGCAGGCGCGACAGGATGACGAGTGGTCGGGCCAGCAGCGACGGTCATTGACCTTCGACCAAGAGTGGAAGCCGGCGAGGCGGTCCATAAAAAAACCCACGGAGCCGAAGCACCGTGGGTTCCATCGTTTCGAAGCCATCGGCCGGCCGAAACCGGCTCGCGATGACCTACTTGGCCGCGTCAGCCGCCGTGATCGCTGCCGCCGGGTCGCGGGCCGCACCCTGTTCGTCGAAGCCGGCGAGATAGGTGATGACGTTGGTGATGTCCTCAGGCTTCTTGAGGCCTGGGAAGGACATCTTGGTGCCCTTCACGACCGCGCGCGGATTGGTCAGCCATTCGGTCAGCATCGCCGTGTTCCATCCCGGCTTTCCTTCGGCCCAGGTCTGGAAGCCCGACGAGAATTTGTAGCCTTCCACGTCCCCCGGCTTTTCGCCGACGATGCCGTTGAGAGCCGGTCCGATCTTGTTCTTGGCGTCCGGTCCGACAGCATGGCACGCCATGCATTTCTTGAAGACCTGCTCACCGGCCTTGGCGTCGCCCGCGGCCTGCGCACTGGCGCTGCCGACAAGGCCGAAGGCGATGATCGCGCCTGTGATCGAAATGAGTTTATGCATGGTTCCTCCACCATCTGATGATGCCCCAGTAGCCCCATGATATGGAAGACTTCCAATCTTTGGCAATCCGGCAATCTGCGACATCCTGCCTGAAACGGCGAAATTCCGTTTCGGTGATCGGCGATCAGCGTTCCTGCCTATTCACGCCGTTGGGCGTGGCAGGCATCGGTCTACACGCGCGCCACACGGACAAGTGACGCGGCCGCTGCGTCGCCTCGATGGAGCGATGGCGCAACATGAACACTCTGTAATCATTGCTGAATCGGTGATGTACGTCGCTCGCTTCATGGAGGAGCGAGACGGCGTTTCGTTGCCCATTGGTCACAAGCTCGCGGATCGCGATTTGCGACGGATTGTCGAGCCCGACGAACACCGCCATCAGTCTTTGACGCGGCGGCCGGCAGGGAAATTCCGATTGCCGCCGCAATGCTTTGCCGCCGGAATGGGTCCGACCGGCTCTGTTGAATATGCTCCCGCGAACGGAGCGATTGGAGAAACACCATGAAGCGTCTCGTCCTCTTCCTGACCGCCACGGTCTTTTCGGCTCCAGCCCTGGCCGCCGACGTGGTCTACAACGAGCCTCCCGCCCCGATGCCGATGGCGATCGAAGCGCCCGCCCTGACCTGGACCGGCCTCTACGTCGGCGTGCAGGGCGGCGGTGCCTTCAATCCCAGCAACGGCGACAATGTCTTCCTCGACACAAGCTTCGGTGGGCCTGTCCTGTCGGG
>JBBSUS010000167.1:0-5881 GCA_038234195.1 Hyphomicrobiales bacterium
ATTTGCCGTCGCGCGTGACAAAGGACCCGCGCGCCTTTCGACGAAATGTCGAGCGCGCTACCGTCGGCGAGGAAAGCCAGGCGGCCCGACAACAGCTTGACCGGCCGAAGGCGCGTACGGCGGCGGGGCGCCACGCGGCGGTTGGATTCGCTCAGTCGGGACTCAAAAGCGCTCATCTCGAAAGCCTAGCGCCGGAATGGTCAACAAAGGCTGAAAGCCCGGCAACGGCGATGCCCTTTCAACTCGGACGGTTGTGTCAGGGTTGTCGCCCGGGCTCTGCGGTCCATCAAACATTAACCGAAGCCTGTGAGGATCGTCGGGCGGGCCATCGCCTGCGCCCATTCTCCATCTTTCGCCCGAGCTCAGTTTGTCGAACGTCATGCCCTCTTCTCCCGACACGTTCGTCGGGCTTCCCGACGTGCAAACGGCTGCCTATGCCGAGAGGTCGGATCGTGGCATCTGGATGCTGTGGGCAGCGCTGACGGTTCTGTCGCTCGGCTTCTTCGCTTCGGTCACGGTGATTTCGAGCCTCGATCCCGGCTATTTCGATCGCCTGCAGTTGTCCTCGGTCGAGGACGAGGTCGATCCGATCCAGGTCGGCTCGACCGAAAAGGCAGGGAAGGGTGACGTGGCTCCGATGCCGGTTCCCGCTTTGATCCGCTCATCGCCGCTACGGCCGAAGGATTTCCAGATCGTCATGGTCTACGGCCACGAGGCGCATCTGGCGACGCTCGACGAACTCTGGCACGTTCGCGTCGGATCGCAGGTTCCGGGCCTCGGCAAGATCCTCGCAATCGAGCCGGGCGCCAATGGCGGCACCGTCAAGGCCGAGAATGCGACCCTCACGGGCGTGCCGATCAAGCGACGCTGACGGAAAGCCTGACTGCGCGATACCGTTCCGGCCTGGTAGTTCTCGCCCGCCGTTCCAGCCGGCCGAACACGGCTACCTCTTTTCCAGGAGGATCTGGCCTTCCTTCTTGAGGCGCCCCTTCATCTTCTCGGCGATGGCCGCGAGGAAGGCGGGCAGGTCGACCTCCACATGCACTCTATCGTCGAGAACGTCGAGCCGGCCCGTTACCGTCTGGCCCATCACCTTCGCCTGAAAATCGAGGTGGTCGTCGGTCCAGCGGTCCTCGAACTTGATCATGCCGCCCATGATGTCCTGGCGCATCTTGCCGAAGCTCTCCTCGATTCGCTGCTTGGCGGTCGCGCGGGGGAGCTTGTGGGGGATGTCGACCTTGATCGTCTCTGCCATTGGGGTTCCTCACTTCGTTGCTGGCGGATATGGCGATCACCGCAGCGTGTCGCAACGGCGAAACGGCGAGGCCGGAGCTCGGAACGCAAAAAGGCGACCCGAGGGCCGCCTTTGAGCTTGTCTGGAAAGCCTCTGGCTCAGTTCGCCGAGGCGGACCGGCCCTGGCCGCCGCCGGAGCGCCGACGATTGCCGTCGCGTCCGCCGGGCTTGGCGCCAGCGCTGCGCTGTTCGCCGGAGCGTTGACCACCGGCACCTTGGCCGCCACCACCGCCACCGCCACTGCGGCGGCTCTGGGGGCGACCGCCGCCCGGACGACCACGGCCGCCGCGAGGCGGGCGCTTCTCTTCCGGCGCGTTGAGGTCGATATGCGCCGCATAGTCGGTCTTCTGCAGATCGAAGGTGAGGCCCGTCAGCTTCTCGATCTGCTTGAGCTTGGAGCGCTCGGACGGATCGACCAACGCCACTGCGACACCGGACTTGCCGGCGCGTGCTGTGCGGCCGATGCGGTGGACATAGCTTTCCGGCTCTTCCGGCAGGTCGAAATTGATCACGTGGCTGATGTCGTCGACGTGGATGCCTCGCGCGACGATATCGGTCGCGACCAGCACCTTGACCTCGCCAGCCTGGAACGAACCCAGCGCCTTCTGGCGGGCGCCCTGGCTCTTGTTGCCGTGAATGGCCAACGCCTCGATGCCGGCCTTGGCCAGATCTTCCGACAGGCGGTTGGCGCCGTGCTTGGTGCGGGTGAAGACGACGACCCTTTCGACGTCGGGCTGCCCAAGCTTGTCGATCAGCCAGAGCTTCTTGGCCTTCTGCGGCACCAGGAAGACGCTCTGGTCGATCTTCTCGACGGTGATGACCTCGGGGGTCACTTCGACGCGCACCGGGTTGGTCAGGATCTTCTTGGCCAGATCCTCGATTGAACGCGGCATGGTCGCCGAGAACAGCAGCGACTGGCGCTCCTTCGGAACCTGCGCGACGATCTTCATGACGTCCCGTACGAAGCCCATGTCGAGCATGCGGTCGGCCTCGTCGAGGATCAGATGACGAACCTCGCGCAGATCGATCGCGCGCTGGTTCATCAGGTCGAGGAGCCGGCCCGGCGTGGCGATGACGATGTCGACACCGCGGCGCATGGCGTCGATCTGCGGACGGATGGAGACGCCGCCGAAGATCACCTGATGGGTGAACTTGGTGCCCGATGCATAGGACTTGATGCTGTCGGCGATCTGCGAGGCAAGCTCGCGGGTCGGCGTCAGGATGAGGACCTTCGGGGCCTTTGGATTGGCGCGGCCGCCCTTTTCGATGAGGGCGTTCAGAACCGGCAGCGAGAACGCTGCGGTCTTGCCGGTGCCCGTCTGGGCGACGCCGAGGACGTCGCGGCCCTTTAGGACGGCGGGGATCGCTTGCTCCTGGATCGGGGTCGGCTGGGTGATTTCGAGGCGCGCAAGCGCGGTGAGGAGCGTGTCGGCGAGGCCGAACGCCTGGAATGTGGACTGGGTCAAGATATGCCTTACGGGGATGCGGACGGTTTCGTCCGCGAAACTGCCGACCGTCTTCGCGCATGCGGACGTATCGACGGGCCGTGCCGGATGGGGTGTCGGCTCTTTGATCCTAGCCAGAGGGCGAGACCGAAGGGCAATCCGAATGCGCTAACAAAGTTTCGCCCGGCCCGAAGGCTGGATTAAAGATGCAGGCGCTGCGCGATCACGGCGTGATGAGCTGCATATCGGCGCAATTGTGCAGCGCGTCAAGTGCCGCTGGCCGCTTTCGCCTGCGCGGTCCGGTCCGGCGCAGGGAGTTTGCCGGTGCCGCCCGCCCAGCCATCGAACCAGCTGCCGGGCTGCCCAAACGGCCAGCCGATCAACGCGTCGAGTTCAAATGCCTTGCCGGGCCACGGTCCGCCACGCCAAGTCAGATGATCCATCACCTTGCGGCCGATCTGCGATATGACGTCCGCACGTGGGACATCTGCCGTGGCAAACAGCGGCACTTGCGCCACCAGTTCGTCGCCGCGCAGGAATCGTGCCCAGCCGAGGCGCTGTCCCTTGGCAATGGGCGCGGCGACCGGACCGTTGTCGCGGATGCGGGTCTTGACGTCGGCCAGGCTGCCGCTCGGCACCAGGACCTTAAGACCTTGCGCTGCCGCCAGCGCGACTTCGCGCTCGATCCCGCCGCGTACGGTCGCTACGCCGACGCTGGCCCCGGCCGAGACGAGCGTCACCTCCTGGAAGTCCTGAAGGCCGAATTCCATAAGCCGCCGGGCTTCCGAGGCTCGCTCGCCGGCGCTCGCCATGCCGCCCATCGCCAGCACGATCCGCCGTTCGTTCTGCTTTGCCGAGGCGACGAGGCCGTAGCCGGACTGGTCCGTGTAGCCGGTCTTCAACCCGTCGGCGCCGAGCGGCAGCAGCGGATTGCGGTTGCGCTGGGTGATCTTGTTGAACTTGAAACTCTCCTCCGCGAAAATCGGATAATCTTCGGGAAATTCCTTGATCAGATAGATCGCCAGCTTGGCGAGATCGCGCATGGTGACGTGCTGGTCCGGATCCGGCAGGCCGTGAGGATTGGTGAAATGCGAGTGGGTCAGCCCGATCTTGCGCGCCTCGGCATTCATGCGCTGGGCGAAGGCTTCGGTCGAACCGCTCATGCCTTCGGCGACGACGATCGTTGCGTCGTTGCCCGACTGGATGATGATGCCCTTGATCAGATCGTCGACGCTCACCTCGGAGCCCAGTGGCAAAAACATGGTCGAGCCGCCCGATGAGGCGCCGCCTTCGGTCCAGGCCTTGCGTGAGACGGCGAAAGTCTGATCACGGCGAATCTCGCCGCTCTTCAGGGCGTCGAAGACCACCGCGGCGGTCATCAGCTTGGCAAGGCTTGCCGGGGGAATCTCGCGGTCGGCGTCCTTCTGGAACAGGGTCTTACCGGTGGCAAAATCGATCAGGATCGCCGTCGGCGCCTTGGTCTCGAAGCCGGCGGCATGGCTAGGGAGGGCGGCGAGGCACAGGAATGCTGCCAGCACCGCGGTTGCAAACATGGCGAGACCGGTTCGCCGAGATTTGGCAGGATGCCATCCGGATCGGTTGGACTGTGCGTTCATGTCTGCCTTGCTCGCTGTTGCAAACGCCCCCGACCTTTCCCGCACCTTCAGCGGTCTGGCTGCCTGGCCATCCCGCCGCTCTGCCGCCGAACCAGACGCCGAGGTTCCAGTGCTGCCGGCGGAACCCGGGTTGCAAGCGTTTCGCCGCCAGATTTGCATGTTCCAACGTCACATTTCCACAAAATCCGCAACGCGACGCTTCGTGTCGCCGACAATCTGCGAAGATCGTTATCGCCGCAGCGAGGGAAGGCGACGATCGGCAGCGGTCGCCGCGTGCAGGGCGGGATCGGTCATCTCGTGCAGAGTGAATGGCGCCATCGAACAGGCGTGGCAGATGCGGTGTCCCGCGACGAGCGTCAGGCCACGCGTTGCCCCCTTGTGCCTCTTGCCAATTGCGAGCGACACGCCGAAGGACAGCAGCGCGGCTCAGTGGGAACGCTTCGCCAAGCACGCACTTGTACCCGCCAGTGGCGCCGTGCGGCCGCCTTTACCGGAGCGCCACCAACGCCATGAGTTTCACCAACATCGCGCTGATCGCCGGGGCGATCGCTTTTGCGCTCGTCTTCTTCCAGCCCAGGTTGCTGCGCGCGCCGACCTGGCAGGCGACGGTCACGCCGCTCGCCTCTATCATCGGATCGGGGTTCCTCGTTGCGGGCCCGATCCTGGCTGCCGCCGCCGGGCCGCTGGCGACACTCGCGATGTTCGGTCTTTGTGTCGTGGCCTATCTCTTCGGCTCGGCGATCCGGCACAACATCGTACATATCGAGCAGGATTTCGACGAAGGCACCGCACCGGTCTACGTTCAAGGCCTCGAACGCACTTCCGAGGCTGCGCTGTCGGTCGCTTATTTCGTCTCGGTCGCGTATTATCTCAATCTCTTCGCCGCCTTCGGCCTGCGCCTTCTGGGCAGCACCGACCCGTTCTGGATCAGCGTGGTCTCGACCGTGGTGATCGCCATCGTCGGCGTCATCGGCGCAATCGGCGGGCTCGACGCTCTGGAGCGAGTCGAGATCGGCGGCGTCGCGCTGAAACTGAGCCTGATCGGCGGCGTGCTCGTCGGCCTCGTGGTGGCGACGGTGATCTCGGTTCAGACGGGCACGTTCAATTGGGACGTGCCGCAGACTGATCATGGCTGGCACGAGATCCAGGTTCTGCTGGGCCTCGTCATCCTCGTTCAGGGCTTCGAAACCTCGCGCTACCTCGGTGCGGCCTACGACGCCGAGACACGCGTCAAGACCATGCGCTGGGCGCAGTGGCTCTCGACCGGCATCTACATCGTCTTCATCTTGCTTGCGACGAGCTATTTTCGCTCCGGCCTGCCGCACGAGGGTGGCGAGACCGCGATCATCGACATCCTGCGTCCGATCGGTTGGGCGCTCGCCCCGATGATCATCGCCATGGCGCTAGCCTCGCAGCTTTCGGCCGCCGGCGCCGACATGAACGGCGCCGGCGGGCGGATAGCCGAGACATACGGCGAGCGCCATTCGGTGAAGATGGGCCATGACCTCACCGCCATCGTCGCCAAC
>JBBSUS010000168.1:0-5866 GCA_038234195.1 Hyphomicrobiales bacterium
CCCGATGAAACGGTCGCGCGTCAATGAAATCCTGCGCGAAGGCGACGGGTTCATCCGCTCCTTCGGCTACGTCATGCCGCCCTTCGCCTATCTGTCGGCCGGCGAGATGCGGTCGCGCCGCGGCGAACTTCAGACCATTGTCGATCGCCGCCTCGGCTGGGACATCACCGACTACGGCCAGGGCGATTTCGACAGGCTCGGCCTCTTCCTCTTCACCACCCGCAATGGCGACGCCGGCCAATTGAGTGCCGGCCGCGGCATGCTCTATGCCGAGAAGATCATGATCTCCCGGCACGACCAGATTTCGCCCATGCACCGGCACATCGTGAAGGCCGAGGACATCATCAATCGCGGCGGCGCCACCCTGGCGCTGGAGTTCTTCGAAAGCGCCCCGGACGGGTCGATCGACGAGAACGCGACGGTGACGGTCGTCACCGACGGCATCGCACAAACGCTGCCGCCCGGCGGCATCCTCAAGCTGAAACCCGGCGAAAGCGTCACGCTGCTGCCGGGCAACTGGCACGCGTTCTGGGGCGAGGGCGGGGACGTCCTCATCGGCGAGGTCTCGACCGTCAACGACGATCGCACCGACAACGTCTTCCGCGAGCCGATCGGACGGTTTGCTGAGATCGAGGAGGACGAGGAGCCGGTGTATTTGCTGGTGTCGGATTACGACGAGTGGTTGGCTTGAGTATCGAAGATCGGGCCTGAATCCTTGAACTGTGGCATGACGTCCGGTTCGTCTGTTGCAGCGCGGATCTGGAAAGCGTTCGGGTTCGAAGCATCGACTTCGACCGGGTGCCCTCGGTTGTCGAGGGCAAGTCGCCCGATGACGATTTCAGGCGCAACCTCGAGATAAGCTAGTGCTGCGTCCAGCTTGGCGGCCACCGTCGAGCGGATATGTGAAGGTGTCCAGGCTTCCGGCATCCCGCGCACCGCGAGGATGTCGTCGTCCCATAGCCCGAGACAGACCCGTCGGACCTCATCGACGATCCGCAACGAGGAGAAAAACGGCGGCTTGCCTGCAGTCGCGATGATCAACGGGCCAAGCGGGCAGTAGAATTCCGCGATGGCATGGACGTCCACGAGATCGCGCGCCTTTCGCCTCGTGCCGGCGGCGACGATCTTGTTCACGGACAGATCGGGCTTTGTCAGCCGCGCGCCTCAGTCGGGATCGCGCAAAAGCGGAAGGAAGCGTCTGCGGGATTCGCTCATCCACTGAATCTGCGTCTCGTCCCCCAAGCCACCGATTGTCGCCTCCACGATCCCGTAGGCTTCGATGTCGATCCTGTTCGATAAGCCGGCCTTTTCCAGAACGGCCAGATCGCGTTCGGCCGAGGCGAAGATTTCCTCGTCGGTATCATGGAATATGTCGATGTCGTCGGAGAGACGCGGCCAATCGGCGTTCAGCGCCAGGCCGCGCGCAACATCGCTGCTGGATGAGCGGTTGGCCGCCAGATGGTGAAGGATATGTCGTTGGAGATCGGTCAGCGCCATCGGCTGGTCTTGCCTCTCGAAGCCATGACAAGCCGACGTCCGAGGACGAAGGCGCGGGCATCGCCGCGCTCCATCAACGCGTTACCGACCACGCGCGCTTTGGCCTCGGCGGAGTCCAGCCGTCCGAGGTCGAGATTGTCGCGCAGGCGAACGCGGTACAGATCGAATGCTCGTTCGAGAAGTGCCTCGATCGGTTCTTCGTGGCCGAATGGGACGGCCTGTCCTTCGACTTTGCTTATGGTCAGCGTCCGATGTTCGACCGAGCTTAGGCCGGACGGCACCGGCGGACAAACCTTGCAGCAGCCATCGAATCAACGCGCGGCGGCGATTGAAACTGTGGATGGGGCGTCTTCGCGCTGCAACAGGGGTGGCCGCCTGTGCTAGCGTTCAGGCCAAGCCGCAAGCAGGAGTACGCATGACAGTCGCCGTCGATCTCGGCACGACCCAGACCGGCGAGCCGGCCGAACTCGACCTCGAAGAACTCCTGTCGACGCGGCTGCTCGTCCAGGGCAATTCCGGGTCGGGCAAGTCGCATCTGTTGCGCCGGCTTTTGGAGCAGAGCGCTGGCTGGGTGCAGCAGGCCGTGATCGATCCCGAGGGCGACTTCGTCACCCTGGCCGAGAAATACGGCCACGTCGTCGTCGACGCCAACCGCACGCCGGCCGAACTGACCCGCATCGCCCGGCGCATCCGAGAGCACCGCGCCTCCGTCGTCCTCGACCTCGAAGGGCTCGACGCGGAGGTGCAGATGCTGTGCTCGGCGGCTTTCCTCAACGGGCTGTTCGAGGCCGACCGGGCGCATTGGTTCCCGATGCTGATCGCTGTCGACGAGGCGCATCTGTTCGCGCCCGCCATGTCCGGCGAGCATTCCGAAGAGGCGCGAAAGGCCTCGCTCGGTGCGATGACCAATCTCATGTGCCGCGGCCGCAAGCGTGGCCTCGCCGGCGTCATCGCCACCCAGCGCCTGGCCAAGCTGGCCAAGAACGTCGCCGCCGAAGCCTCCAACTTCCTGATGGGCCGTACCTTCCTCGACATCGACATGGCCCGGGCCGCCGATCTCCTCGGCATGGATCGCCGCGCCGCCGAACGGTTCCGCGACCTGGAGACCGGCAATTTCGTCGCGCTCGGCCCCGCCCTGTCGCGGCGACCGATGCCGATTCGCATCGGCCCGGTCGAGACCGCCGGCCGCTCCGGCCGCCCCTCGCTGATGCCGATGCCGGACGTCGGGCCCAAGGCGATGGAGGATCTGATCTTCACCGTCAGCGAGGCCGACCGCCAGGCCGAGCGCCGCCAGGGCTCGCGCCCGCAGCCGATGCAGACACGCACGGCGCCATCGCCCGACCAGACCCATGAGCTTCTGGAGCGCGTGGCGGCCATGCCTTCGGTGGTCGAGCGCGAGGATCTGCTGGACGACGATCCGCGCACCGTCGAGGAGCGCGCCGCGGCCGTCGATCAGATCTTCGCCCAGATGCTCGATGATCCGGACGCCGCCTTCCGGCCCGTGCCGGTGCTCTACCAGGATTTTCTCACCCATTGCCGGCTGAAGCGCCTGCGCGGCGCCGAGACCGACATGACGGCGTTTCGCCGCCGTCTGTCGCTGGCGCGTGCCGGAGTCTCGTCGGAAACCGACGACGAGGACTGGCAGGCGGTGGTGGAGCGCGCCGGCGACCTGCCCGAAGAGATGCAAGGGGTCTACATGATGCTGGCACGCGCTGCCCGCGATGGCGTCGAGGCCCCGAGCGACGAGGCGCTGGCGCGCGCCTATGGCAGCCATTCGCCCTCACGTGGGCGGTTTCTCCTCAGCTACATGAGCGAGCGCGGCCTGATCGAGGCTGACGCCGACTTTCGTGGCAACCGCGTCGTGCGGGTGATCGGCACCGACTGGCGCACGCGTCTGCCTGCGGTGAAGCTCGATCCGCAGGACGAGGCGCGTGCCCGCCGCGCGGCACGGCTCGCCGGGCGCAGCTGACGGGTGGGTGCCAGGCTTGCGCCAAGCCGTGACGACCGCGCCGCCGCGTCCACTTGTCCCGGCAAAATTGAAGTTCGTGGCTTGAGCGTGCGGGCGGAACGGCTAGGTTGATCCGTATGGGCGGTCCGAGAGGGAGTGCCTGCGGGCTCGACTTCGGGCCGAATTGCATGGATCGGAAGCCGGCCTCTTGACCCGCGTCGCAATCGCATCTCAGCAGCCTGATCGGTTCATGACGACGATCTGGCAATCTGGTCGTGGCGGGCGGGGAGCCCGCAGTTGAGCGCCAATTCATCCGCTGCTCCAGGCCCGCTTGACGTTGCCTTCGTCGGCGGCGGCCTGGCGAGCGGCCTGGCCGCCTACCGCCTGGCCCAGCGGCGTCCGGACCTCGCCATCGCCGTGTTCGAGGCGGCCGATGCGATCGGCGGCAATCACACCTGGTCGTTCCACGAGCACGATCTGACCGCGGACGAGCACGCCTGGCTCGAGCCTTTCGTCGTCCATGCCTGGCCGTCCTACGAGGTTCGGTTTCCCGATCGCCGCAAGAGCCTGGCGACAGGCTATCGAACTGTCTCGTCGGAGATGTTCCGCGCGGTGATCGAGCCGGTTCTCGGTGACCGCATCGAAACCGGCGCGTCTGTCAAAGCCGTTTCAGCCACGACGATCGAACTTCAGGACGGCCGTTCGATCTCAGCCGGTTGCGTCATCGACGGTCGCGGCCACCGTCCCAGCCAGCATTTGCGTCTCGGCTACCAGAAATTTCTCGGTCGCGAGTTCGAGCTTGAAGCGGACCATGGCATTACCCATCCGATCATCATGGACGCGACGGTGCCGCAGGCCGACGGCTACCGCTTCGTCTACGTCCTGCCGTTGACCGCGACTCGCCTGCTGGTCGAGGACACCTATTACGCCGACGGTCCGGCGCTGGAGGAAGAACGCCTGCGCACCTCGATCGACGGCTACCTTGCCGCTCACGGCTGGACCGCCAAGCGCCTTCTGCGTGAGGAGCACGGGGTTTTGCCGATCGCCATCGACGGCGACATTGCGGCGTTGTGGGCCGAGAAGCACGGCGTGCCGGCGATCGGCCTTGCGAGCGGCCTGTTCCACCCGACCACCGGCTATTCGCTGCCCGACGCGGTGCGCACCGCCGACCTCATCGCCCATCTGCCGGACCTGTCCGCGCCCAGTGTTTACGCCGCGCTGCGCGATCATTCGGTTGCAACCTGGAAGGCAAGGGGCTTCTTCCGTATGCTCAACCGGCTGTTGTTCTTCGCCGGCGCCTCCTCCAAACGGTACAAGATCCTGCAACATTTCTATCGACTGCCCGACCCGCTGGTCGCACGCTTCTATGCCGCCAAGCTGTCGCGATCCGACAAGCTGCGCATCTTGACCGGCAAGCCGCCCGTGCCCTTCGCCAATGCGATCAAGGTTCTGGCCCGCCATCGCCTGACCGGAGACCTGGCATGAGCGCGGTCGCGGAGGCCCACCGCCCTGCATTGCTGGCAAAATCCGGCTCGACCGCCATCGTCGTCGGTTCAGGCTTCGGTGGACTGGCGCTTGCGATCCGCCTGCAGGCGGCCGGCATCCAGACGACGCTGGTCGAGAAGCGCGACAAGCCCGGCGGCCGCGCCTACGTTTACGAAGACCAGGGCTTCACCTTCGACGCCGGGCCGACGGTCATCACCGATCCATCGGCGCTCGAAGAGCTGTTCGCCGCCGCAGGCAAGACCATGGCCGGCTATGTCGAGCTTCTGCCCGTCGCGCCCTTCTACCAGCTGCGCTGGGAGGATGGTTTCGCCTTCGATTATGCCAACGATCAAGCGGAGCTCGATCGCCAGATCGGCGCCAAGAACCCGAAGGACGTCCAGGGTTACCAGCGCTTTCTTGCCTATTCGCGAGAGGTGTTTCGCGAGGGCTACGAGAAGCTCGGCACAGTGCCGTTCCTCAACTTCCGCGACATGGTCAAGGCCGGCCCGCAGCTTGCCCGGCTGCAGGCGTGGCGCAGCGTCTATGCCAAGGTCGCCGAGTTCATCGAGGATGAACAGCTCAGGCAGGCCTTCTCCTTCCATTCGCTGCTCGTCGGCGGCAACCCCTTTGCCACCTCCTCGATCTACGCGCTGATTCACGCTTTGGAGCGCGAATGGGGCGTGTGGTTCCCGCGCGGCGGCACCGGCGCGCTGGTGCGGGGCATGGCCAAGCTCTTCACCGATATCGGCGGCACGCTCGAGCTGGGCGCCGAAGTCGCCCGTATCGATCTGGACGGGAACCGCGCGACCGGCGTCACGCTCAAGGACGGCCGCGCGCTCACCGCCGATCGCGTCGCCTCCAACGCCGATGTCGTTCACACCTATGCGACGCTGATGAAGGGTACCCCGCGCGGCGAGGCAGAGGCCAAGCGTCTGA
>JBBSUS010000169.1:0-5772 GCA_038234195.1 Hyphomicrobiales bacterium
CCCGCGCATCGGCGGTCGGCAGTGCGGCAGTGCGATTGACTTGGGGCCGGCGAGGCGTGCTCTTGAACGTCCAATCGAAAGGCTGAACGATGCGGAACCACGAGACCTCGCCGGCGACCGCATTCGAAGGCGTGGTCGATTCGCCCACCCGCCTCGCCTCGACCCCTATTTCTTCCGCCGCCAAACAGGGTCGGCCGAAGCGGGCCAATCTCGTCGAACGGGTGAGCACTGACCTGCGGCGCATGATCCTTGCCGGCGGCGTGCCGATCGGAGCCAAGCTGCCGAGCGAGGCCGCGCTCACCGACAGCTATAAGGTCAGCCGAACCGTCGTACGCGAAGCGATCGCGTCGCTGCGCGCCGACCGTCTCGTCGAGGCGCGCCAAGGCGCCGGCGTCTTCGTCATCGCCAGCGAAATGGCGGCCAGCCAGCCCTTTCAGAGCGTCGACCCGAACCGCATCTCTACCGTCATCGAACTTCTGGAGTTGCGTGCCGCCGTCGAGATCGAGGCGGTGGGCCTGGCCTGTACGCGTCGCTCGCCGGCCCAGGAAGAGGCCATCATCGAGCGCTGCGACGACATCGAAGTGCTGATTGAAGCGGACGAATCCACCACCGACGCCGATTTTGCCCTGCATCTGGCCATCGCTGACGCCACCAACAATCCGCGTTTTCGCGAGTTCCTGGAGATCATGGGCGACCGCTTGATCCCGCGCCGCGCTCTCCAGAGCGGCACCCGCGAAGAGGCTGGCGGCGACTACCTGCGGCAGATCCAGATCGAGCACCGCACCATCGCCGATGCGATCTCGCAGCGCGACGAGCCGCGCGCCCGCGAGGCCATGCGCGAGCATCTGAAAGGGAGCCAGGACCGCTACCGCCGCCTCCTGCGGCGCATATGACCCGGAACCTGCACCAGAATTGACCTAAGATTTGTCATACAACTTATTGACAGATTGAGCGTCGGCCGTATGCTCCGCCGCAATCGAATGCCCAGAGCGAAGGACTGACCGCCATGGACCCGCAAGCCCTCAAGACCGCCCTAGGCGCAGGCCTCCTATCCTTCCCCGTCACCGCCTTCGACGCGGCCGACGAGTTCTCCGAGGCGCCCTACCGCGCCCATGTCGAATGGCTCTCGAGCTTCGACGCCAGCGTGCTCTTCGCAGCGGGCGGCACCGGCGAGTTCTTTTCGCTCGCCCCCGCAGAAGTCCCCCGCATCGTCTCGGCCGCCAAGGAGTCCGCCGGCGATACCCCCATCGTCGCGGGTTGCGGCTATGGCACGAAGATGGCGGTCGATCTGGCCATCGAAGCCGAGAAGGCAGGCGCCGACGGCATCCTGCTTCTGCCGCACTACCTCATCGATGCGCCCCAGGACGGGTTGTTCGCCCATGTGAAGGCCGTCTGCGATGCCGTCGACATCGGCGTCATGGTCTACAACCGCGACAACGCCATTCTGAAGACCGACACCCTGATGCGGCTCTGCGATGCCTGCCCCAACCTCGTCGGCTTCAAGGACGGCTCGGGCGACATCGCCCTGGTGCGCCAGATCACCGCGACGGCTGGCGACCGGCTGATGTATCTCGGCGGCATGCCGACGGCCGAACTCTTTGCCGACGCCTATCTCGGCGCCGGCTTCACAACCTATTCCTCGGCCGTCTTCAACTTCGTGCCGGCACTCGCGCAGGATTTCTACAAGGCCCTGCGCGCCGGAAACCGCGCGCGCACCGAGACGATCCTGAAAGAGTTCTTCTATCCCTTCATGGCCATCCGCAACCGTCAGAAGGGTTATGCCGTTTCGGCCATCAAGGCGGGCGTGCGCCTCGTCGGCTTCGACGCCGGTCCGGTGCGCGCGCCGCTCGTCGACCTGACAGGCGAGGAGGAAGCGATGCTGCAGACACTGATCGATCTTGCCAAGGCGATGAAAGCCGAAGGCGCTGTGGCGCCCGCCCGGCAATCGGCAGCGTGACGGCCGGCCCGATGAAGATCGAGCGCATCTCCACCCACATCCTCGACCATAAGCTGGACCGGGCCTTCGAGAGCGCCTCGATGCGCTTCGACAGAAGGCAGCACATGCTGGTCGAGATCGTCTGCGACGATGGCACCACTGGCTGGGGCGAGTGCCTCGGCCCCGCCCTGCCAAATGCGGCGGTGGTGAAAGCCTATGCCGGCGCACTGATCGGCAAGGACCCGCTGGACACCGAAAAGCACTGGCTTTTCCTCTACAATCTCTTCCGCGACCAGGGGCAGCGCGGCCTTGCGGTCACCGCCCTGTCCGGCATCGACATCGCGCTATGGGACATCAAGGGACAGCATTTCGGTGTCTCGATCTCGCGGCTGCTCGGCGGGCGGTGGCGCGAAAGCGTCAAGGCCTATGCCACCGGCTCCTTCCGGCGCGACGGCGTCGACCGGGTCGAGGACAACGCGCAGGAGTGCGCCGGCCACATCGCCGCCGGTTTTCATGCGGTCAAGATCAAGATCGGCTTCGATCCGACCCAGGATCTGCAGGTCATCGCCGCGGTACGCGAGGCAATCGGCCCAGACGCGCGGCTGATGATCGACGCCAATCACGGATACGACGTTCTCGAAGCGGTCAAGGTCGGCAAGGCAGCCGCCGCGTACGATATCGACTGGTTCGAGGAGCCGGTGATCCCCGAGCATCTCGATGCCTACCGCGCGGTGCGGGCCGGCCAGCCGATCCCGGTCGCCGGCGGCGAGACCTGGCATGGCCGCTTCGGTTTCAAGGAACCGCTGGAGACCCGCTGCGTCGACATCGCCCAGCCCGACCTTTGCGGCGTTGGCGGTTTCACCGAGATGCGCCGCGTCGCCGACATGGCAGCGCTTCATGGCATTCGGCTGGTGCCGCATGTCTGGGGCACCGCCGTCCAGATCGCCGCCTCGCTGCAGTTCGCCGCAGCACTCCTGCCGAACCCACCGCGGCGCGAACCGATCGAGCCGGTCTTCGAGTTCGACCGCACAAACAACCCGTTCCGCCAGGCGATCGTAAAGGAACCGCTGGAACACCAGGGCGGCGTACTGGCAATCCCCGATCGTCCCGGCCTCGGCATCGAGATCGACCGCGATGCGCTGGCCGAATTTGCCTATAAGGACGAAACCTCATGATCGAGCGCAAACTCACGGGCGAAAAGCCTGGCATCACGCTGCCCAAGGGCGCGATCGACACACAAACCCACATGTATCTGCCGGGCTACGCCGCAGCAGAAGGCTTTCCGGCGCTCCCCGAAGGCCTGCCGGGGCCCGACGACTATCGCCGGGTCATGGACTGGCTCGGCATCGAGCGGGTGGTGATCACGCAGGGAAATGCCAACGGTGCCGACAACGGCAATCTCGTCGCATGCCTGAAGGAAATGGGCCCGATCTCTCGCGGCGTCGCGGTCATCACCGCCGAAACAAACGATGCCGAACTCCGGCACCTTTACGACGCGGGGGTGCGAGGCGCCCGGATCATGGACCTGCCCGGCGGGGCGGTTGGACTCGACGGGCTGGAGGCCGTCGACGAGAAGGCCGCCGCGATGGGCTGGATGATGGCCGTACAATTCGACGGCAGCCATCTGCTGAACCATGTCCATCGCCTGTCCAAGCTGAAAAGCCGCACCGTCATCGACCATCACGGCAAGTTCTTTTCCGGCACGACGCCCGATTCTGCCGAAGTCGCGGCGCTCAAGTCGCTGATCGACGGCGGCCGCTGCTGGTATAAATTCGCCGGAGTCTACGAATCCTCGCTCGCCGGCGGGCCCGACTATGCCGATGTCGCCGCGTACAGCCGCTCCATCGCGGCGCACGCCCCCGAGCGCATCGTCTGGGGCACCAACTGGCCGCACAATCTCGCCAAGGCGACCGCCGACTACCCCGACGACAGGGCGCTGACTGATACGGTGCTCGGCTGGCTGGACGGCGACGGGGCACGGCAAAAGGCGCTCGTGGACAATCCCGAAGAGTTGTTCGGCTTTGCGGACTGACCGCCGGCCCGTCAAATCGGTCGCGAGCGGACCAGCGCTCTGCTCCCCAGCTGACCGCTCGGCTCGCTGCGGGGCGAACAACACCCGAACCACCGTCCTATTGACTCGTATGACGACGGCTCTCGCTTGCGATCATCGCTGATAAAGTAGTACTTTAACAGCGATGATCGGTGGCAGGCCGATCGATACCGGGACAAGGGGCGACGATCATCTGATGGGGCTTCTCGACAAGACCCTCGATGGCGGCTCCACCCGCACCAATCATGCCCATGTGGTCGGCGAGATCGGCCGGCAGATCGTCTTCGGCCAGTTTCCACCCGGCTCGATCCTGCCTGGCGACAAGGAGCTGAGCCTGCGCTTCGGCGTCTCGCGGACCGTTTTGCGCGAGGCCATGAAGACGCTGGCCGCCAAGAACCTGATCCGGCCCAAGGCTCGTGTCGGCACCCGCGTTCTCGATCCGGTGCGCTGGAACCTCCTCGACGCGGACGTGCTGCGCTGGCGGGTGGACGCGGGGCTCGACGACGACTTCGTCGACGATCTTGCCACCATGCGCCGCGCCTTCGAACCGGCGGCCGCCGCGCTGGCCGCCCAGCGCGCGCCGGCCGAGGCGATCGCCAGCCTCTACGCCATCGCCGAACGGCTCGGCGATCCAGGGCACGACCCGACCAGCGTCGCCAAGGTCGACCTGGAATTTCACCTGGCCATCGCCGACGCCTCGCAGAACCCCTTCATGCGCTCGATCACCAGCCTGATCGAGGCGGCCCTGGCGATCTCCTTCAAACTGAGTTCGCCGGCACTGACCGTCGAGGCGCTCGCCGAGGGCGCCGTCAACCACCGCCGCATCGTCGAGGCGATCGAGCGCCGCGACGAGGCCGCCGCTCGCTCCGCCATGCTCCATGTCATCGATTTCGGCGCCGTGCGAGTCCGCAGGGTGCTGCGCGAGGAACTGGAGACCACCAGCCAGGGCACTGGACCGTTCACGTCAGCCGCGAACGGCCAGGACGGCGAAGCGTCCAGCTGACTTTTGCTCTGCCCATGGACCGCTCATGGCGCATGGAAGCCGGTCGGAAAACCGCTTCCACCTTTTCCCTCGCCATGGTCTAGAAGGCGGCAGTGCCGACGCGACGCGCGGAGCCCGCGATGACGACCCCTGAGACCGACCTCGAACCTGCCTCTCCAGGCGACCACCGGGCCCAACGCGACCTTCAGGCCGTCGTCAACGAGATCGTCGACGAGATGCGCGAGCGACCCGATCGTGGCAAGGTCGCGACCTATATCCCCGAGCTCGGCTGCGTCGACCCTTCCGCCTTCGGCATGGTGATTGCCTGCGGCGACGGCACCATCGCCTGCGGCGGCGACTGCGACATACCCTTTTCGATCCAGAGCGTCTCCAAGGTCTTTACCCTGACACTGGCCATCGGCATGGTCGGCGACCGCGTCTGGAAGCGGGTCGGCCGGGAGCCATCGGGCAGCCCCTTCAACTCGATCGTCCAGCTGGAAAACGAGAAGGGCATTCCACGCAATCCCTTCATCAATGCCGGTGCGATTGCAATCACCGACCTGATTCTGTCGACCTATGAGCCACGCGAGGCGCTCGGCGAGATCCTGCGGTTCCTGCAATTCCTGGCTGAAGATTCCAGCATCTACATCGACAAGGCAGTCGCCGCCTCCGAACAGCGCACCGGCTTCAACAACCGGGCGCTGGCCAACTACATGAAAGGCTTCGGTGTGCTCACCGGCCAGGTCGATCACACCCTCGGCGTCTATTTCCACCACTGCGCTATCGCCATGACCTGCCGGCAGC
>JBBSUS010000170.1:0-5739 GCA_038234195.1 Hyphomicrobiales bacterium
ACGGCACCTGAATCGATCGAGAGATTTGAAGTTCGCCGGACATTCGTTCGGGCTTCGGCGAAATCGCCTCGAAGCTGTGCCGTGCGGCGGTCGAGCGCCTGGTCGCCTCCTCCGTTCGATATCAGCGTAGCGACGGACAGCTCATGCCCCTCCACATGTTGAAGCTTTGCGTCGGCGTCGACACGATCGACGACCTCGCGGGTCACATCGCCATGCGATCGCAGATCGCGCGGACGGCGGGGCAAGCCTTCGAGCAGCGCCATCCGACACGGATGATGCCCAAGCGTGCAGACGAAATTCTCGACGGTGGATCGCTATACTGGGTGATCAAGGGCCAGGTGCAGGTCCGCCAGAAGCTCCTCGCCATCCGTCCCTTCACCGATGGCGAGGGAATCAAGCGCTGCCATCTGGTGCTGGAGCCGACGCTCGTGCCCACGGTCTGGCAGCCGAAGCGTCCCTTTCAAGGCTGGCGTTATCTGAAGCCCGACGACGCGCCGGCCGATCTCGACGGCGACCGATCCGCGGAGGCGGGCCTTCCGGCCGACCTGCGGCGCGAACTGACCGATCTTGGGCTCCTGTAAACGCAATCCGTCGTCGACACCGTTCCTCCCGTGAAATCGGAAAGCCCCGGTCGAATTGCGTTCGGCCGGGGCTTTTGACGATGTGGCGGCGTGACGCGGAGCGTGTCAGCCGAAGCGGAGCCCGACCGCCGGATGCCGGGCCGGCGTGCGGACGTCGATGCGGGTGTGGGAAATGGGCTGGGATGAGCGCCAGGCGCGGGCGCCATGGCACAGAAGCAGCCCGACAAGATCCTTGGCCTTGAGCTTGGAGCGTCCCTCACGGACGTCGCTGAGGCGGATGGCCGCCTGCTGGAGAGGATGGGCATCGCGAAGTCCCTGCGACGAACGATTGCGGGGCTCGTCGGGGGCGGCGGTCTGCTGGGTGTCGATCGACATGGCTCAATCCTTGACGCGGCACGAACGGGGTTGGGGCGGATGAGTCTTGAACAGTTGGGTCTGGGGCAAGCCGGACCGGCCTGAGCCGATCCCTTTTTCGTTGGGCGTGGTCAGTTGGCGACCGCGTAACAATTGTAGGATTTTCGCTTCAGCGCGTCGCATGCGGCGCGGGCCTGATCCTTGGTGGTGAAGCCGGCGAAGCGCGCCCGGTAGAGAGTCTGCGAGCCGCTCTTGATGCTTTCTGTGAAGGGTTCGGCCTTGGCCAGAGGGCCGCCGACCTTGGAGCGGGCATCAGCCAGCATCTGCATGGCCTGTTCGGCACCGGGGGCGGCCGCGATCTGGACCACCCAAGGCGAATTCGCAGTGGTCGGAGCCTGCGTGGTTGCCGCCGTCGCGATCGAGCCGGTGGTGTTCGGATCGAGGTCTCTGCCGCCAGGAATGGCGGCCGGCGGCATCGGGAACCTGCGGCTTGCTGTGGGTATCTGCATCCGGGCCGGGCGTTCCTGCACAAGGGCGGCAGCAAGGGCGCTGCGACCGACGATCGGACGACTGGTCGGCTCAGGCATGCGCGAAATGATCGAGCCGGTGTCGGAGCCGTAGGCGAGGGCGATGCGATCGTCGATGGACGTCTCGCTCATCGGCCGGCGATCGGGAACCGGCCCGGTCTTGGGCAGGTCGGTGCCGGCAGAGGCGACTTCGTAGCTGCCGGTGTCGACTGTCTTGCGCGAGGCGATCAGCGGTCCGGCGTCGCGGCTCGAGGCCCGGGGAAGGTACTTCGTCATCAATTCGACCATGTGGTCGTCGCGCGAGCGGCCCGAGCGGCCACCCATGACGACGCCGACGACGCTCTTGCCGCCCTGTTCGACGGAGGTGACGAGGTTGAAACCGGAGGCATTGGTGTAGCCGGTCTTGATGCCGTCGGCACCCTTGACCCGTCCGAGCACTCGGTTGTGATTGCCGATGCGGCGGCCGCGGAAGCTGAAGGACGGGGTCGAGAAGTAGCTGTAATACTGCGGAAAATGCTCGCGCAGCGCGAGGCCAAGGGTGGCCATGTCGCGGGCGGTGGTGTGCTGTTCACCGTCGGGCAGGCCGTTGGCGTTCTTGAAGATGGTGCGCGACATGCCGAGTTGACGCGCCGTCGAAGTCATCTTGCGCGCGAATTCGGACTCCGAACCGCCGAGCGTTTCGGCCAACACCACGGCCGCGTCGTTGGCCGACTTCGTGACCAGTGAATAGATCGCCTCTTCCACCCGCAGCGTGCTGCCGGCGCGAAGCCCCAGCTTCGATGGCGGTCGGGCGGATGCGTAGGAGGAAACCGGCATGGCGCTGTCGAGCCGGATCTGTCCCCGCTTCAAGGCGTCGAAGGTCAGGTACAGCGTCATCATCTTGGTGAGCGAGGCCGGGTAGCGATACTCGTCGGCCCGGTCCGAATAGAGAACATGGCCGTTGTTCGCGTCGATCACGAAGCCGGCGTATTTCTTGTTGGCGGCAGCCGCATCCGAGGCGGCGGCGTGGGACAGCAGGAGTGCCGATCCGACGGCGACGCAGCCAGCGAATTTGGACAATTTCCTGCCGGCGATCTTGAGACGTTCAATTTCAATACGCACGCGGTACTCTCTCGCTCGGTCGGTTTTGACGGCGCTGCCGCATCTCGATGCGAAGCTGGGACGGCGCTCGATGGTGTGCTGGAATTGCATCCTGCAAGGCTGTCTCTTCGGTATCGGCGACATTAGGGGACCAGGCTTACCAATCGGTTTATGGTTGCCGGGTTCTTCATTTTCGATCGTCAATTCGCGGGATTGGCCGCGAAGCGCCGTGTCTCGGAAAAGGCCGGATCAAGGGCGTGATGTTCCCGATCGCTCACCAGGTGACCGCAGAAGCAGGGTTGAAGTTGATTGTGCAGTGCAATATATCTGGTGCATCGCATTTTATGACAGCGGCTTCGATTGGAGTCGCCCGGCTCAATTCCAACAGGAGACTCTCGCCATGAACATGTATGACGATGCCAGCAAGATGACCCAGCAGACCATGGACAACACGCTTCAGTCCGTCTCGGTCATGACCAAGGGCCTTCAGCAGATCGCCACCGAAACGAGTGACTACGCGAAACGCGCGTACGAGCAGCAGTCCTCGATGTTCGAGAAGCTGGCTTCGGCCAAGACCCTCGACAAGTCGATCGAGGTTCAGACCTCCTACGCCAAGACCGCCTACCAGGAATGGGTTTCGCAGGCGACGCGCATGGGCGAGATCTACAGCGACCTCGCCAAGGAGGCTTACAAGCCTTTCGAGGATACGCTGGCGAGCGCCGGCGCAATGGGCGAAAAGGTCGCCAAGCAGACCGCGGCGTCTGCCGAGAAGGCGGCCGAGAAGACCATGCAGGCGGCTGAGAAGAAGGCTGCCTGATCAGGAACCGATCCGACGGCTTTTCCGTCGGACGATCGATGACAGAGTTTGGAAGGTCCGGCGCAACGCTGGGCCTTCTTGCGTTTCGGGCCGCAGCAGTGTGGACCTTCAGACAGCGGATGGGCGCACGAGCCTGCGCCGGTGGACAAAGACGCCGCTGCGGCCAAATGAGCCCCTTGCGATGATCAGGCCGGGGGACGATTGTATGGTGGGACCGCGCTAGTGCCAGGTGCTTCGGTATCGCAAGACGGAAGCCTCATTTGTCGAGACCGATGATCCGCTGATGATCCTTTGTCGCAGTCCGGGTCCGCCTTAAAATCTCGCAATGCGCACATACATAGACCGTGATGACGATGGTGGCAGAATTGAACGACGACGCATTTACGTCCGGCCATGGCTGCAACGCAACTGCGCTGCAGCCGAAGGCTCAGGCCGGTCGCAACGCACCCGGGGATACCGAGCGCGGAACCTCGGTCATCACGCGGACCAAGCCAAAAACTCAGAAGCCGAGCCTTTACAGGGTGCTGCTTCTGAACGACGATTACACTCCGATGGAGTTCGTCATCCACGTGCTCGAGCGGTTTTTTCAGAAGGATCGCGAGGCGGCCACCAGAATCATGCTGCATGTGCACCAACACGGCGTTGGCGAATGCGGGGTCTTTACCTACGAGGTTGCCGAGACCAAGGTGACACAGGTCATGGATTTCGCCCGCCAGCACCAGCATCCGCTGCAATGCGTGATGGAAAAGAACTGAGGTGAAGTTTGCCGACATTTTCGCAAAGCCTTGAAAAGTCACTGCATCAGGCACTGACCTTCGCCAATGAGCGGCAACAGGAATTCGCGACGCTCGAGCATCTCCTGCTCGCGCTCGTCGACGACAGCGACGCGGCGGCCGTCATGACCGGCTGCAGCGTCGATCTGACCACGCTGCGCAACAACCTGACCACTTACATCGACACCGAACTCTCCAACCTCGTGACGGGCCACGACGAGGATTCCAAGCCGACCGCGGGTTTCCACCGCGTCATCCAGCGCGCGGTGATCCACGTCCAGTCGTCGGGTCGCGAGGAAGTGACAGGCGCCAACGTGCTCGTTGCGATCTTTGCCGAGCGCGAAAGCCATGCCGCCTATTTCCTGCAGGAGCAGGAGATGACGCGTTACGACGCGGTCAACTTCATTTCCCACGGCATTTCCAAGCGGGCCGGAGCGTCCGAAAGCCGCCCCGTGCGCGGCGCCGAGGAGGATCAGGCTCCCGGCGGCGAGGAAGCGGGCGGCAAGCGCAAGACCCAGCAGGACGCTCTGACCGCCTATTGCGTCAATCTCAACGAGAAGGCCCGCACCGGCAAGATCGATCCGCTGATCGGTCGCGCCGAGGAGATCAACCGCACGATCCAGGTGCTGTGCCGCCGCTCCAAGAACAACCCGCTCTACGTGGGAGATCCCAGCGTCGGCAAGACGGCGATCGCCGAGGGTCTAGCCAAACGTGTCGTCGAAGGCGACGTGCCGGAGGTTCTGGCGGACGCAACGATCTTCTCGCTCGACATGGGCACTCTGCTCGCCGGCACCCGCTATCGCGGCGACTTCGAGGAGCGGCTGAAACAGGTCGTCAAGGAGCTCGAGGAATATCCTGGATCGGTCCTGTTCATCGACGAGATCCATACGGTGATCGGCGCCGGTGCCACTTCGGGCGGTGCCATGGATGCGTCCAACCTGTTGAAGCCGGCGCTCTCTTCCGGGGCGATCCGATGCATAGGATCGACGACCTACAAGGAATACCGCCAGTTCTTCGAGAAGGACCGGGCGCTCGTCCGGCGCTTCCAGAAGATCGACGTGAAGGAGCCATCGGTCGACGACGCGATATCGATCCTCAAGGGTCTGAAGCCCTATTTCGAGGACTTCCACAAGGTGAAGTTCACCAACGAGGCGATCAAGTCGGCGGTCGAGTTGTCGGCGCGCTACATCAACGACCGCAAGCTTCCGGACAAGGCGATCGACGTGATCGACGAGACCGGCGCGTCGCAGATGCTGCTCGCCGAGAACAAGCGCAAGAAGCAGATCGGCGTGAAGGAGATCGAGGCGACTATCGCGACGATGGCGCGCATCCCGCCGAAGGCTGTATCGCGGGACGATGCCGAGGTTCTCGCCCATCTGGACGAGCAACTGAAACGCGTCGTGTATGGTCAGGATCTGGCGATCGAGAGCCTGGCCTCGGCGATCAAGCTGTCGCGTGCCGGGTTGCGCGAGCCGGACAAGCCGATCGGCTCCTATCTGTTCTCGGGCCCGACGGGTGTCGGCAAGACCGAGGTCGCAAAGCAGCTGGCGGCGGCGTTGGGCATCGAACTCCTGCGCTTCGACATGTCGGAGTACATGGAGCGGCAT
>JBBSUS010000171.1:0-5729 GCA_038234195.1 Hyphomicrobiales bacterium
CAGGACACCGAGGGTGATCTCCGGCTGGCCGAACTTCGCAGTGTCGGCGGCGATGATGAAATCGCAGAGCATGCCGAGTTCGCATCCGCCGCCGAGAGCATAGCCCGCGACCGCCGCGATCATCGGTTTGCGGACCTTGCGCAGCGCATCCCAGCCGGCCCAAAGGTCGCTGGTGAACGCCTCGGCAAAGTTCAGCGGTTGCATTTCCTTGACGTCGGCACCGGCCGCGAAGGCCTTTTCCGATCCGGTCAACACGACCGCGCCGATCTTGGCATCGTCGGCGAAGCCCTGGATGGCCTGAATCACTTCGTGCATCACCGCCGTGTTCAAGGCGTTAAGCGCCTTCGGGCGGTTCAGCGTCACGAGCCCGACCCGTCCGCGGGTTTCCACCTTGATCGTTTCGTAGGCCATGTCGTCCCCATCAGGAATGTCGTGTGGCGGATCGCTCGGTGTCCGCTTGGCGACCATGACTGCCGCAACGCTCGCTGGAACGCAATGCGTCCGGCCGTCGCCCGGATCGCGATGACCCGAGCACTGCGGCGCGTGGTTCAGCGCTGGCAGACCGGACAGAAAAACGTCGATCGGCCGGACTGAACGATGCGCTTGACGATCCCGCGACACCCGTCATGGCGGCAGGGCTCGTCCTCCCGGTCGTAGGCGGCGAAGCTGTGCTGGAAATAGCCCATCGACCCGTCCGCCTGGCGGTAGTCGCGCAACGAAGAGCCTCCGGCGGCAATGGCGTCGGCGATCGTCTGCCGGATATGATCCGCCAGAAGGTCGAGCCGCCTGGTGGCGGCGCCGTCGCGCCGAACCAGCGTCCCCGCGGTCCGGCGCGGTGAGAGGCGGGCCCGCCACAGCGCCTCGCAGACATAGATGTTGCCGAGCCCGGCGATGATCTTTTGATCCAGAAGCACGGCTTTCAGGGGCGCGGTTCGCCCGGCGAAAGACGGGGCGAGCGCTTGTCCGGACAACTGATTGCCCGTGGGCTCGATGCCGAGATCGCGAAAATAGGGATGGGCCCCCATCCTGCCGGGTTCGATGAGCGTCATGTAGCCGAAGCGACGCGGATCGTTGAAGACGATCTCGGCCGGCGATCCCGCCTTGGTCTTCAGCGTCAGCCTGACGTGGTCGTGCAGCCGTTCGGTTGAGCGCGGATGGACGAACACGCCGGGCAGGCTGGTTCCACTTGGGCTTTCGATGCGGAACGATCCCGACATGCCCAGATGCATGGCGAGCACCTGTCCGTCATCGAGCTCGGCGAGAAGATATTTCGCTCGCCGCGACAGGCTCTCAACCCGCCGACCGGAAAGCCGCACGGCAAAACCGTCGGGGAACGGAAATCTGAGGTCGGGTCGGGCCAGATGCACGCGCTCGATCCGGGCGCCCTCCATGGTTTCCTGCAGGCCGCGGCGCACCGTCTCGACCTCTGGCAATTCCGGCATTTTCGCTTAAGTCCCTGACCGTGGCCCCGAGGTTCTGCGCCTCGCCGGTTCGCTCGTCTGCCGAAAGCTCCATGGCGCGGCGGATGTGGCGTCCATCCGGCCAGTCATGCAACGACGGCAAAGCGGATCGATCCCCGCGTGTCGCAACAGATATAAGGTGCGTTCGATGTCGCAAGCCCGAGTGACCGCTGCCGAGGGCATGGAAACCGCCTATGGCTACGAGACCGTGACCGGTCGCGAGGAGAAGCAGGCCCGCGTCAACGATGTCTTCCATCGGGTCGCCGAGCGCTACGACCTGATGAACGACCTGATGTCGGGTGGCCTGCACCGGGCCTGGAAGAGCGCCATGGTCGCCTGGCTTTCGCCGCCGCACCGCGCCGGCTGGAAGTTTCTCGACGTCGCCGGCGGCACCGGCGATGTTGCCTTCCGCATCGTCGAGGCCTCGCGCGGCAAGGCCGAAGGCACGGTCCTCGACATCAACGCGTCGATGCTCGGCGTTGGCGCCGAGCGCTCCGCAAAGAAGAAACTCGACGGCAAGCTCATCTTCGTCGAGGCCAACGCCGAGGATCTGAAGCTGCCGGATTCGGCCTACGACGCCTATACGATCGCCTTCGGCATTCGCAATGTCCCGAGGATCGACAAGGCGTTGGCTGAAGCCTACCGGGTGCTGAAGCCTGGCGGCCGGTTCCTCTGCCTGGAATTTTCCGAGGTGGACCTGCCAGTGCTCGACAAGGTCTATGAGCAATGGTCGTTCAAGGCGATTCCGCGAATCGGCGAGCTGGTCGCCAAGGACCGCGAATCCTACGAATATCTGGTCGAATCGATCCGACGCTTTCCCAATCAGGCCAATTTCGCGAACGCCATCCGCAAGGCCGGCTTCGAGCGCGTGACCTATCGCAATCTCTCCGGCGGCATTGCTGCGCTGCATTCGGGCTGGAAGCTTTGAGCGAGGCGGGGGCCATGCAGGCCGAAGCCTTCCGTAACGAGCCTGCCGTTGGTGCGTCAGGCCGAAATGCGTAAGCGCTCCTTGACCCATCGCAGCGGACGGACCTGATCGTGGCCAATCCCGTCACCGGAACCTTCGCGTTGATCCGCGCGGTCTTCGTGCTCGCCCGCGAGGGCGTCGTCTCGTCCTTCCCGAGCGCCGGGCTGCCGCCGCTCGCGCTGTTCCTCCATCGCATGGCGCGGTTGATCGAGCGCGGTTCGGCCGAAGATCGCGCCCGCTCAGACAAGCTGTCGCGAGCCCTGAACCGGCTCGGACCGTCCTACGTCAAGCTCGGCCAGTTCATGGCGACGCGGCCCGATCTTGTCGGCGCGGACGCCGCGCGCGAGCTCGGCAACCTCCAGGACAAGGTGCCCCCGTTTCCGCGCCAGGAAGCGGTGGACGAGATCGAGACGACCCTCGGGCGCAAGCTCGACGAGCTGTTCATCGATCTCGGCGAGGTGGTCGGCGCGGCCTCCATTGCACAGGTCTACAAGGCGCGAATTCGCAACCTCGATGGCACCGAGCACTTTGCGGCGGTCAAGGTTGTGCGGCCGGGCGTTCGCGTCCGCTTCCGCCACGAGCTCGAGACGTTCGCCTTCATTGCTCGTTTCCTCGAACGCGCGATACCGGCCTCGCGCCGGCTGCAGCCGGTGGCCATCGTCGAGACCCTCGCCCAGTCCACCCGCATCGAAATGGATCTGCGACTGGAGGCGGCGGCGGCTTCGGAAATGGGCGAAAACACCGCGGGCGACCTGAATTTCCGCGTTCCGAAGATCGACTGGGAGCGCACGGGCCGCGACTGCCTGACGATGGAATGGATCGATGGCATCAAGATGAGCGATGTCGCCGCGATCGAGGCGGCCGGCCATGACATGAAGCAGATCGGCATCACCGTCGTGCAGTCGTTCCTGCGCCAGGCGATGCGCGACGGCTTCTTCCACGCCGACATGCACCAGGGCAATCTGTTCGTCGGGCCCGACGGCAGCGTCATCGCGGTCGATCTCGGCATCGTCGGGAGGCTGTCGGCCGATTCCAAGCGCTTCCTGGCTGAGATTCTCTACGGCTTCATCCGTCGCGACTACAAGCGCGTCGCCGAACTGCACTTCGAGGCCGGCTACGTGCCGCGCGGCCAGGATGTCGCAAGCTTCGCGCAGGCGCTTCGGGCGATCGGCGAGCCGATCTACGGTCAGCCCGCCGAGACGATCTCGATGGGCCATCTGCTGGCGCTGCTCTTCGAGGTGACCGAACTCTTCGAAATGAAGGCACGGCCCGAACTCGTGCTCTTGCAGAAGACGATGGTGGTGGTGGAAGGCGTTGCGCGCACCTTCGACCCACAATTCAACATGTGGGTCGCGGCCGAACCAGTGGTCTCGGACTATATTCTCAGCGAACTCGGCCCTGCCGCCAAGCTGCGGGAAGCGCGGGACGGCGCCGAAGCGATGCTGCGTCTCCTGCGCCGCGTTCCTGACCTCGCGGTCGGCCTCGACATCCTTGCGGCGCAATTGCCCGAGCTGATCGAGAACGGCCTGCGCCTCAACGACGACACGCTGGTCGAACTCGTCAGCGAAACCAAGGCCGGCATCATATCGGGCCACATCGCCCAATGGGTCATCGCGGTCTCTCTGGTGGTGATCGCGTTCAGCTTCGCGTTTGGGTAAGACGGGAACGGTGAACGACACGCAATTCGACGCGTTGGGGGACAGCGATAGAAATGGTGTCCAATCTTGCGACCAAGCGCATTCTCCTGATCGTCGGAGGCGGGATCGCGGCCTACAAGGTTCTCGACCTGATCCGTCGCCTGAAGGAGCGGGGCGCTGCGGTGACGCCGGTGATGACCCGGGCAGCTGCCGAATTCGTGACGCCGCTGTCGGTCGGGACGCTCGCCGATGCCAAGGTTTACGGCGACCTCTTCGATCGCAATGACGAGCACGACGTCGGCCACATCCGCCTCGCGCGCGACCATGACGCGATCCTTGTTGCGCCGGCGACGGCAAATCTGATGGCCCGGGCGGCCAATGGTCTCGCCGGCGATCTGGCCACCGCGATCCTGCTGGCAGCGAAGGCGCCGATCCTGATGGCGCCGGCGATGAATCCCGCCATGTGGGCGCATCCGGCGACGGTTCGGAACCTCGAACGGCTGACCGCCGACGGCGTGCGCTTCGTCGGGCCGAGGGACGGCGAGATGGCGGAAAAGGGCGAGGCCGGCACCGGGCGCCTGGCCGAACCGCTGGAGATCGTGGCGGCGCTGGAAGCGCTGTTCGGCATGTCCGGGCACGCGAACGGGCTCGGGACGGCAGCGACCTTGCAGCCGCTGGCCGGCAAGCGCTTCGTCGTGACCTCCGGCCCGACCCATGAGCCGATCGACCCGGTCCGCTATATCGCCAATCGCTCGTCGGGGCGTCAGGGCCATGCCATCGCAGCGGCCCTGGCCGAACTGGGTGCTGCGGTGACGCTGGTTTCCGGCCCGGTCGCCATCGAAAACCCCGCCGGCGTCGCCGTGGTCCGGGTCGAGACGGCCCGGCAGATGCTGGAGGCGGTAGAGGCCGCGCTGCCGGCCGATGGTGCGGTCTTCGTCGCAGCCGTCGCCGACTGGCGGGTCGCCGAAGTCGGCGCGGCAAAAATCAAGAAGGTCGCAGCCGGTGCAGAAGGCGCCCCGAGCCTGCGTCTCGTCGAAAATCCTGACATCCTGGCGACCGTCGGAAACGGCGAAAGGCGCCCGGGGATCGTCGTCGGCTTTGCGGCCGAGACCGACGATCTTTTGAACAACGCCAGGGACAAGCTCGACCGCAAGGGCGCCGACGCCATCGTCGCCAACGACGTGTCCGCGGCCGGTGGCGTCATGGGTGGGGCACGCAACACCGTGCACATCGTCACGCGAAATGGCATCGAGGATTGGCCGACCATGGACAAGGAGGCCGTCGCGCGACGGCTCGCCATGTGGATCGCCGATCGCCTTGGTCGCGGAATGGGCACATGAGCGTGTCTCAAGGCCCATCGCGGGAAGATGACATCGTGGATGCGACCAAAGCCACGGCATCGGAGGCAAATCCGCAGGGATCGGCAAGCGCGCTACGACCGACTCCGTTCGCGATCGGCGTCAAGCGTCTGCCGCACAACCCTGGACTCGGCCTTCCGGCCTATGAGACGTCGGGGGCAGCCGGGGCTGATCTGCGCGCTGCGATCGGCGAGGATCTGGTGCTCGCACCCGGCGGCAGGGCGCTGGTCCCCACGGGCCTCGCCTTCGAAATCCCGGAGGGTCTGGAGGTGCAGGTGCGCCCGCGCTCGGGGTTGGCCGCCAAGCA
>JBBSUS010000172.1:0-5724 GCA_038234195.1 Hyphomicrobiales bacterium
CAGCAACACGCCATCCTGAAGCGGCAGGGCGCCGCCCGAAAGCGACGTGCCTGAGCCGCGCGGCACGACGGGAATGTCTCCGGCATGGCAGTATTTCAGGATTTTCGCGACCTGGGCCACGGTGTCGGGCAGGACCACGACGAGCGGCAGCTGGCGATAGGCCGTCAGCCCGTCGCTTTCGAAGGCCGCCATCTCGCCGGCCGCGTCGACGACGCCTTCGCCCGGGACGATCGCCTGCAAGGCCTTGACGATCTCGGCGCGGCGACCGAGGACGGCGTCCGATGGCTTCGGCATGGCGATGGACATGGCAGCGTCTCCCTTGGCATCTGGCCTGAACCTAGGCGGTCGCGGCTTCTTCGTCCACTTGCTCAGCTTGCTGCACAGACCCGCAATGCTTGACCGAATGTCGCGGGGAACGCCTTGCCGGCGCTCGGGAATTTGCGCCGGCGCGCCGAAGCGCTAGAACCGTGATGGACGACAGACCAAGGCAGGGTCGGCTCGGGCGCATGGCGCGCGGCGCGAGGACAGGCAGGAGAACCAGATGAGCACCACGATCGACACCGCCCGCCCGAGCGCGAGCCGCCCGGACGGGAGCGATATGGCGGCGAACGTCGCGCTGTTCGTTACCTGCCTCGTCGATCTGTTTCGCCCGAGCGTCGGCTTTGCCGCGATCAAGCTGCTGGAAGACGCGGGCTGTCGCGTCTCGGTGCCCACAATGCAGACCTGCTGCGGCCAGCCGAGCTACAATTCCGGCGACCGGGCCGATACCAAGGCGATCGCCAAGCAGGTGATCGAGGCCTTCGAGGGCTTCGACTACGTGGTCGCGCCATCGGGTTCCTGCTCGGGCATGCTGAAGCTGCATTATCCGGAACTGTTTGCCGGCGATGCGGAATGGGAAAGCCGGGCGGCGGCCTTTTCCGACAAGGTGTTCGAACTCGTGAGCTTCCTCGTCGACATGCGCGGCGTCACCGGCGTTGCGGCCAAATTTGCGGGCACGGCGACCTACCACGATTCCTGCGCGGGCCTGCGCGAACTGAAGATCAAGGATCAGCCGCGAACGCTGCTCGCCAGCGTCGAGGGACTCCAGATGAAGGAGCTCGCCGACGCCGATGTCTGCTGCGGCTTCGGCGGCACCTTCTGCATCAAATATCCCGACATCTCCAACGCGATCGTGACCAAGAAGGCGAAACGCGTGAAGGAGAGCGGCGCCGACATGCTGCTGGCCGGCGATCTCGGCTGCCTGATGAACATGGACGGCAAGCTGAAGCGCGAGGGTGCGGCGGTCGAGGTGCGACACGTCGCCGAAGTGCTGGCCGGCATGACCGATGCCCCACCGATCGGCGGCAGGCTGTGACAGCCGGCCCGGTCGCGACGATCGAGCGCGGAGGGGTGACGATCGAGGTCGTCACCGCCGACATCACGACGCTCGACACGAACGCCATCGTCAATGCGGCGAACGAGAGCCTCCTGGGCGGCGGCGGCGTCGACGGCGCGATCCACCGGGCGGCGGGGCCGCGGCTTCTGGAGGAATGCCGCACGCTGGGAGGCTGTCCGCCCGGCCAGGCCAAGGTTACCCGTGGCTACGATCTCAAGGCACGACACGTCATCCACACGGTCGGACCGGTCTGGCATGGCGGCGCGCACGGCGAGGACGACCTTCTGGCGAGCGCGTATCGCGCGTCCTTCGCATTGGCGCATGACAACGGCATCGCGACGATCGCCTTTCCGGCGATCTCGACCGGCGTCTGTGGTTTTCCGAAGGGGCGTGCGGCGCGGATCGCCGCGCGGGAAGCGCTGGCGGCGGCTGCGGAAGGCGGGTTCACCCTGATCGTCCTCTGCTGCTTTTCACGCGACGACGCGCTAGTCTACGCGCAAGCGCTCGACGAGGAGGCGAACCGATGAGCCTTGCCAAGGACAAGCCGTATTATGCCGAGCCCTCGGACTACGAGGACGACGTTCATTCCTGGGCCTTCGAACAGGCGCAGCTCATGCGGCTCGGTCGGTTCCGTGAGGTCGATCTGCCGAACGTCATCGAGGAGATCGAGAGCCTCGGTCATGAGATCAAGCTTCAGCTGACGATGGCTTATGCCGATCTGATCTGCTGGCTTCTGGCCTGGGAGGCGCTTGCCGAGCTTCGAACGAAAGAAACCGATCTGGCGATCCTCAAGGCGCGGTTCCGGATCGAACAGGAGGAAGGCGATAGCCGGTCGCTCCGACATGACACGAAACGAATCGTCTGGGACGTCTATCCGGACGCGGTGCGGCTTGCGAGTGCGGCGACGGGGTTGAGTAGAGACAAGTTTCCCTCGGAATGTCCGTATTCTCCGGAATTTCTTCGGGATCAGGACGCCATGCCGAGGGCGGAGTGAGCCTTGGGAAAACGCCACCGACGTGCCCATCTTTCGCGATACGTCGTCTTGCTGAGCCATTTGTTGAAATGGCGATTTCAGTCCGATCGACGATCACGATCCTGGCGGCAGACGATTGCCAGGGAGCGCCTGTTCGTCGAAAGGGCCGAGGAAGAGAATGGCGATTTCAGCGTGATGGCGGAATTCAGGATTCAGCGACTTTACGCAGTAGCCGTTCGCGAAGCCGCAAAAGAAACCGGACTGAGCCTCTCAGCCTTTCCGGTTCAATGTCCCTTCACTGTTGCAGAGCTTCGCGACCACGACTTCCTGCCGGAGTGAGCCGATGAGCGTCGCCAAGGACACGATCACGACGACAGACGACCTCTACGAACGCGACGGATTCGCCTGGGCGGCACGCGAGGCAGCGCTTCTGCGCGAGCGGCGTTTCGGCGAGATCGACCTGGCCAACATCATCGCGGAGATCGAAACCGTGGGTCGATCGGAACGGCGCAGCATCGTGTCGAGCTACCGGCTGATTCTGATGCCTCTCTTGAAGTGGGAATATCAGGCCGAGCGGCGGTCGAAGCCCTGGACCGATACGATCAGTCGCGAACGAGGCACGCTGGAACTTGACGAGGATCGCAATCCGTCTCTGGCAAAAGCCCCAGGGCCGCAGATCGCGGAAGCCTATCGGATTGCGCGGCGGGACGCTGCCCGCGAAACTGGCCTTAGCCTGCGCACCTTTCCCGCCGAGTGTCCCTACACGGCGGATCAATTGCGCAATTCAGACTTCCAGCCCGAATAGGCGAACCGATGCAGATCACGTCGAAAGACTTCAAGGCCCATTCCGTCAAGGCGCTCGCCGATGTCGAGCTGCAGCGGGCGATGGGCAATGTGGAAAAGGGTTTCATCGCCAAGCGGCAGATCGCTGCCGATGCGCTGCCGGAGTTCGACGCGCTGCGCGACGAGGCGGTGAAGATCAAGAACCACACGCTGAAGCATCTCGACCTCTACATCGAGGCCTATGTCGCAAAGGTGGAGGCTGCGGGCGGTGTCGTGCATTTCGCCGAGGACGCGGCGCATGCGCAGAACATCTTCCTGGAGATTGCGCGGCGTCGCAACGCCCGGACGGTCACCAAGGGCAAGACGATGATCTCCGAGGAGATCGGGCTCAACGATTTCCTCACCGCGAACGGCATCACGCCGGTCGAGACCGACCTCGGCGAGTACATCATCCAGCTCAGAGGCGAGCATCCGAGCCACATCATCGCCCCGGCGGTGCATGTGAACCGCGACCAGGTCGAGGCGGATTTCAGGAAGTTCCACACCGATCTCGACCCGGATCGCGATCTCTCCGAGCCGGTGATGCTTCTGTCGGAAGCCAGGCAGATCCTGCGCCAGAAATACGGCGAGGCCGATATCGGCGTGACGGGCGCGAACTTCCTGATCGCCGAGACCGGCACCTCGGTCATCGTCACCAACGAGGGCAATGGCGACCTGACGCAGCTTCTGGGCAAATGCCACGTGGTGCTGGCCTCGATCGAAAAGCTGGTGCCGACGCTCGAGGACACGGTGCAGATTTTGCGGGTCCTCGCCCGCTCGGCGACCGGCCAGGACATGAGCGTCTACACGACGCTGTCGACGGGGCCGAAGCGCGCCGACGACCTCGACGGACCGGAGGAGTATCATGTCATCCTCCTCGACAACGGCCGCACGGCGATGCTCGGCACCGAGTTCGAGGAGATGCTGCGCTGCATCCGCTGCGGCGCCTGCATGAACCATTGCCCGGTCTATCACGCGGTCGGCGGCCACTCCTACGGCTCGGTCTATCCGGGGCCGATGGGCGCAGTGCTGACGCCGTCGCTGTCGGGGATCGACAAGTCCGGGCATCTGCCGAATGCGTCGACCTTCTGCGGGCGCTGCGAGAGCGTCTGCCCGATGCGCATTCCCTTGCCGAAGATGATGCGGCACTGGCGCGAGAAGGAGTTCGAAAGCCACCTTGCGCCGAAAGCTGCGCGCGCTGGCCTCGGCGTGTGGGCCTATTTCGCGCGGCGGCCGAAGCTTTACCGGCTCGCGGCGTCCTTTGCGATGCCGGCGCTGAAGATGCTGGGCGGCTCGAAAGGGCGGTTCGCCTCGCTGCCGCTGGCCGGCGGCTGGACGAAATGGCGCGACCTGCCGGCGCCGCAGGGTCGGACCTTCATGCAGGAATATGCCCAGCGCCGTGGCCGGGCTGCCGACGCACGGAAGGGAGCCCCGCTATGAGCGGCTCGACACGCGATGCTGTGCTGTCGCGGATTCGCCGGGCGAATGGCGCGAGGCCGAACGACCCGGCGCGCAAGGCCATCGTCGACGAGCGGATGGCTTCGGCGCCGCGCGGAGTGATCCCGCAGCGGGCACAGAAGCCGCGCGACGAGAGGATCGCGCTGTTCGTCGCCATGGCGGAGAAGGCGAACGCCACGGTCGCGCGTGTCGCGGGCACCCAAGCGCTTCCGGAGGAGGTCGCGCGCTTCCTTCGGGATGGCAATTTCCCGGCGACGCTGAGGGTCTCTACCGACGCGCGCCTTGCCGGCGCGGATTTTGCAGCGACGGCGCTGACCGTCACCGAAGGCGCCTCGGACGGCGACGACCTCAATGCCCTGTCGCATGCCGAGGCGGGAATTGCCGAGACCGGGACGCTGGTGCTGGTCTCGAGCCGGGAGAACCCCACGAGCCTCAACTTCCTGCCGGAGAACCACATCGTCGTCGTGAAGGCCGACGATATCGCCGGCGAGATGGAAGCGGTTTTTCCCCGGCTGCGCGAGACCTACGGCAAGGGCGAGATGCCGCGCTCGCTGAATTTCGTCACCGGTCCGTCGCGCTCGGCCGATATCGAGCAGACGCTGCTCCTGGGCGCTCACGGCCCCCGCGCGCTGCATATCGTCGTGGTCGAATCGACATAAAGGACGAACTCCCCGAATTGGGCGATGTTTCGATCGGATTATCCGCGTGAATTGAAGCATCGACTTGTTGCTTTTCCTCGCAACCTCTATCTTTCAGGCATGTAGCAAGGATGCTGGACATGATGTCGGTTCATGATGCGCTCGAAGCATGGCAGCAAGGCACGATCACGGCATCGCGCGCAATGGTGCTGTCCGGTGCGTCCGATGTACTCGAACTCTACGGACTCGCCGATTCGTGCGGCGTCGAGATCGTCACCGATTTGAGAGATAGCGAGCGCGAAAAAGCTGCGACTTTCACGAGATCGGTCGCAAAAGCGATGTCGAAGAAGAGCCGCGATGGCTCCGTCGTCCCCGCAGAAAGCCACGCCGTTTGAATGAGCGGCGCATCCCGGTCACCGTGGTCATCATCGACACGGGACCGCTGATCAGCTTGGCCG
>JBBSUS010000173.1:0-5723 GCA_038234195.1 Hyphomicrobiales bacterium
ATCGTCCAGGGCAACCACGACGCCGAGCAGAGCGTCTCGAACGTCGGCGACCGGATGCTGCCGAACTGGCGGGAATTCAAGAACCTGCTGCCCAATAGCCTGCGTTCCGGCGTTATCGGCATCTTCGTCGGATTGATCCCGGGAACCGGCGGCGATACGGCGTCGTGGTTCGCCTATAACGAGGCCAAACGCTTCTCCAAGCACAAGGCCGAGTTCGGCACCGGCTATCCGGCCGGCATCGTGGCGCCGGAAGCCGCCAACAACGCTGTCGTCGGTGGCGCACTGATCCCGACCATTGCGCTCGGCATCCCAGGCTCGTCCTCGACGGCGGTGCTGCTCGGTGGTCTGATGGTTCACGGCATCCTGCCGGGCCCGACCCTGATGACCGATCATGGCGACGTGACCTACACGCTTCTCTGGGCGGTCCTGTTCGCCAATGTCGCGCTCTTTCTGGTCGGCGTGCTGTTCACCCGGGCCTGCGTCATCGTCACCCGCATTCCCAACCGCGTCGTCGGTCCGGTGATCATCGTCCTGTCCGTCATCGGTTCCTTCGCCATCAACAATTCGGTCTTCGACATCGGGTTGATGATCGCCTTCGGAATGATCGGCCTGGCGTTCGACTCGTTCAAGATTCCCACACCGCCGCTGGTGATCGGACTGATCCTTGGACCCATCCTCGATACGACGCTGCAGCAATCGCTGCTGATCGGCGGTGGAAGCTATTGGATCTTCATCGACAACCCCATCTCGGCAACCCTTCTGGTCCTGGCCCTGCTTTCCGTGCTGCAGGCCACGCCACTCTTCGGATCGCTCGCCAAGCGATTCCGGACGAGGGCGGTTCCGGGTGCCGAACCGGCCGGCGGCGACGTGGCCGGAAGTCGCGAGTGAAATTGCCAGGCTCACTTGGCGCTGCGGCATCCGTCGATTGACAATGCGAAGTTGCCGTCGCAAGCGAGAGAGCACCGAAGACGAGGAAACGCGATGGAAGTGTCGATCGACGGTTCGAAACCGGCGCCCAGCGCCAGGAACGGCGAAGACGCATCGTCCGCCATCGCCGTCCAGCTCGAGGAGGACATCGTGCTCGGCCGGCTGCAGCCGCGCGAGCGGCTGATCGAGGAAGACCTGTCGGAGCGATTTGCCGTCAAGCGCCATATCGTGCGCCAGGCCATCATCGACCTCGAACGCCTCGGCCTGGTGGAGCGCGTGCGCAATCGCGGCGCCGTCGTCAGGCTTTACAGTGCGCGCGAGGTCGAGGACATCAACGCCGTTCGCGACCTGCTCGAAGGCCATGCGGCATCGCTGGTCGCCTTGCCGGTCCCCGATGCAGACCTTGCCGATCTCGAGGCGATCCACGCCCGGCACCTGACGGCGATCGAAGAGGGGCGCCAGCGCGATACGTTCAGGGCCAATCTGGAGTTTCACCGAAGACTCTTCGGCCTGTGCGGCAACCGTGCCCTCGTCGCAGCGATCGAGGCCCATGCCCAGAAGTCGCACGCCTACCGTTCGATCCTGGTCAGCGACCGAACCTATCAGAACTGGGCTTCGAACGCGCATCTGGCGATGATCGATGCGATGCGGCGCGGCGATCGCGAGACGCTCGTGCGGCTGTGCCGCGAGCATCTCGTTCCCGCCAAGAACCGCTATATCGAGACCTGGAATTCCCGCTTCGGGTAGATTTCCCGTGTCTGGTCGGCAGGCGTAAAAAAGGGCGGGCTCGGTCTGCCCGCCCGCCGTATTTCATCTTTGCATCAATTCGACGTCAACCGTTGTTCTGGGCCTCAAACCCGTAAAGACGCGCGGGATTGTCGACGAGAATTCGTCGACGAAGCGTGGCGTCGGGTGCCCAGTCGGACAGGAGGTCGAGCAGCGGACCGTCGTCGGGCATCTCGTCCTTCACGTCGGGATGCGGCCAGTCGGTTCCCCAGACGATCCGGTCCGAAGCGGCCTCGATCAGGGCCTTGGCGAAAGGCGCCGCGTCCGAATAGGGCGGCCCCTTGCTGGAGATGCGATAGGCGCCCGTGATTTTCGCCCAGCCATGGCGGTGCTCGATCAGTCTTAGGACGGCCCTGAACCCCGGGGCGTCGACGCCCTTCTCGGTCATCGTCTGGCCCATGTGGTCGATGACGAAATCGACCGGCAATCGTTTCAGGATGGGCTCGATCTCAGGATAGATCTCACCCTTCAAAAACAGCTGGATGTGCCACCCCAGCGGCGCGATTCGTGCGGCCATGACTTCGAGAGCTTCCACGCCGGCGCTGCCACCCGTCACCGCGTTGAAGCGCACACCGCGCACGCCGAGGTCGTGCATTGCCTGAAGCTCGGCCAGCGGCGTCTCCGCTCCGATGACGACGACGCCCCGGCACGTTGGCCCGAGTTCGCGCAACGCGTCGAGAGTTCGGGTGTTGTCCGTGCCGTAGACGCTCGGCTGAACGATCACCTGGCGCTCGATCCCGAGTGCCTCGATGAGCTTCAGATAGTCCGCGACACTGGCGTCCGGCGGCGTGTAGTTGCGCTCCGTCGCATAGGGGTAACGGTCCCGCGGCCCGAAAATGTGGAAGTGACTGTCGCAGGCGCCGCGCGGCAGCGCCTCCTTTGGCTGCGTCGTCGTTTCGCGTGCGGCTTGGCAGGGCTCGCTCATGATGATCTCGCTTCAATCCGGTTTTGGGTTGGCACGCCCAGGGCTTCGATCGACAGGCCGGTCGCCGTCTGGCCGCTCGGCTTCGAGTTCTGCGAGGAGCGCCAGCGTCTTCGTCAGCGCTTTCGACGATCGTTGTCGAACCGCTGCGGCATCGCAGCCGGCCCAGTCGTAGAAGCCGCGGCCGGCATCGAGCCCGGTTTCGCCTTTTGCCACGAGGTCCTGCAGGTAGGCATTCGGCTCGCCGCTGCGATCGAAGGTCGGGACGATGGTCGTCTGTGCCATGGCGTGCGCCGCAAGGCCGCCAATGTCCTTTTGCTCGATCATGCCGTTGACGCTGAGGCGTGGCCCCAGAAGCAGCCGGGCGATCCGATCGATGTCGGCGGCGTTGGAAATGCCGGACGCGATCAGTGCATAGGCTTCGTGCAGGAGTGCGTGCTGGAGCCGGTTGATCAGGAAGCCGGCCACCGGCCGATCGAGGATCAGCGCATCCTTGCCCGTCCGCGCCATCGCCGCAGCGACCCTGTCGAGCACCGTTCGCGGCGTGACCGGCCCCGCTACCACCTCGACGAGCGGGAAGACCTCTGCCGGCATGAAATAATGGGTCGCCAGGAAGCGTTCCGGATGCGCGAGTCCAGCGGACAGCGCTTCCAGCGGCAGGCCCGAGGTGTTCGTGGCCAGGACGACGGAGGGCGGCCACGCGGCTTCCATGCGCGCGAACAACGCTGCCTTGATCGCGAGGTCTTCCGGGACCGCCTCGATCACCAGATCCGGCGCTCTGTCGGGAAGTTCACCGATGACGGGGATGTCGCCGACCGGCTGCGATCCGGCGCGGCGGCTGACGATCGTCGTGTCGAAACCGGCACGCGCAAAGGATGTGGCGATGCCCCTGCCCATGACGCCGTCGCCGACGACGAGGACGCGTTCGATCGCGTCCTGAGGATGGAGGTCGGCGCCGCTCACAGGCCCGGCCCCCGCGCCATCAGGTGATCGGGCAGGAACAGGGCGATCGACGGGAACACTGCTACAAGCACGAGGATCGAAAGGAACAGCGCATAGAAGACAAACATGATCGGCATGACGCTCTGAATCTTTACCTTGCCGATCGAACTGGCGATCATCAGGCAGAGACCATAGGGCGGCGTGACCAGCCCCATGGCAAGCGACATGATGACGACGATCCCCATGTGGATCGGATCGGCGCCGGATGTCTGCGCGAGCTTGGTGACGACCGGCATGAAGATGATGATGGCGGGAATGGCGTCCATGAACGTCCCGACGACCAGGAAGATCAGGGCGACGAAGAGCACCGTCAGCGTCGGGCTGTCGACGATCCCGCCTGCCAGGTCGGCGATCTGCTGCGGCGCCTGGAAATAGGCCAGAAGCCAGCCGAACACTGTTGCCGCGGCGACCGCCAGAAGCGGCTGCGAGTAGAGGATCGCACTTTCGACGAAGACCGACGGCAGATCGCGAAGCCGCATGTTCCGGTAGACCACCGTGATCAGGATCAGGGCGTAGATCGTTGCGACCATGCCGGCTTCGGTGGCGGTGAACACGCCCGACACGACGCCGCCGACGATGATCACCGGGATCATCAGCGGCAGGAAGGCATGGCGTGCGCCCGCGACCAGTTCCTTGCCCGAAGCCCTCGTCTCGGCCTCGATCCCGTTGCGCAGGGCGTAGAAGTAGCAGAAGCCCATCTGCGCCAGCCCGACGAGCAGTCCCGGGACTGCGCCGGCCAGAAACAGACCGCCTATCGAGACATTGCCCATCGCGCCGTAGACGATCATCGTGATCGAGGGCGGGATGATGACGCCCATCGTCGACGCCGACGCGATCAGGGCGACTGCAAAGCGGCCGTCAAAATTCTTCTGCTTCATGGCTGGGATCATCAGCGCACCGACGCCGGCTGTTTCGGCGACCGAAGATCCGGACATGCCGGCAAAGATCATGCTGACGACGACGCTGATGTGGGCGAGTCCGCCGCGGATGTGACCGACCATCGCCTGGGCGAGGCGGATCAACCGGTCGGTGATGTTGCCGCTGTTCATCAACTGCCCGGCCAAAAGGAAGAACGGCAGCGCCATCAGGGTGAAGGAGTTGAGGCCCTGGAACATCTGCTGGACCACGAGTGCCGGGTTGAGCCCGACATAAAGACCCGTCACGAGGGACGACAGAACCAGCGCGTAGGCGATGGGAACGCGGATGATCGCGATGGCGGCGAAGCTCACGAAGAGCAGGAGCAGCGGGTTCAAGCGAGCGTCCTCCGCGTGCCTTCGGCAAGGACCAGCGCAAGGGCCTCGATCGTGAACAGCAGGAACGCCGAACCGGCAACTGGCATGGCGGTGTAGAACCACAGCATCGAGAAGCCGGACATCGGCGAAACCCGCATCCAGCCGCGGTCGGCCATGCCGTAGCCATAGTAGGTGATGACGCCGGCGAACACGATCGCCAGGATCGCAGCCAAAAGCTTGAGGCAAAAATCGAGCTGGGCGGGGATCGACGCGGGAAGAAAATCCATGACGAAGTGGGCATTGCGTCTTGCAGCCACGGCTGCCGCCAGAAGCGTCGACCAGATGAACAGGCAGACCGAAATCTCCGATGGCGCAAACAACGGTCGTTCGAGGACCTCACGGTAGGTGACGTCGACGAGTACGGTCACGACGAAGGCGGCGAGACCCGCGCCGGCGAGCCAACCAAGACCGGTTTCCACGACGTCGCAGACGACGCTGAGCGCCGTCAGGGCACGTGGCCGAGAGCGTGGATGAAGCGCTGGCATGAAAAGCTCCGCGAACAGGATTTGCCGATCAAGGGCGAGGCAATGGCGTGGAGCGGATCGCCCCACGCCGGCTGTCTCTATTCCAGGTCGCGGATGCGCTTCAGAATATCGCCCGCGTCGAATTTATCGGCGACCTCGTTCTGCAGCGGCTGCAGTTCCGCCTTGAACGGAGCCGTATCGACTTCGTTGACCTTGACCGTGCCGTTGCCGGAGACGGTTTTCAGTTCCTTGGCGTCGTTGCCGACGGTGAAGTCGACCGAGTAACCCGCAAGGTCCTTGCCCGCGTCCAGAATAATCTGACGGACGTCC
>JBBSUS010000174.1:0-5722 GCA_038234195.1 Hyphomicrobiales bacterium
CCCGCTGCGGCTGATCGCCGGGGGCAAGGCGCTTGAAGACGGGATCGATCGAATTCTCGACGGGCTTGGGGACGGCCCATTGATCTTCAATCTCGGCCACGGCATCACGCCGAACGCGCCGATCGCGAACGTCGAGGCGCTTCTTCATCGCATTCGATCGAGGGCGGCATGAGCGGCAAGTCGAAATCCTACGGGCGGCCCCAGGGCAAGGCGAAGTCGGGCGGTCCCGCATCAGGAAACAGAGGACCAGCTTCCAAGATGAGCAACACCGGTGCCACCAAGCCCAACATGGGCCGAACGATCGTCGTTCTTGTGGTGGCTGTCGTCGTCGTGGCGGCACTCTTCGTCTTTGTGCCGGCGAGCGCGCTTCTCTGGGTGAAGGCGGCGCACGTGTTCTTCATCGTCGCCTGGATGGCGGGCATGCTCTATCTGCCGCGGCTCTTCGTCTATCACACCGAATGCGGTGCCAATTCACCGCAGGCTGAAACCTTCAAGACCATGGAACGGCGGCTCCTGAAAGGCATCATGACGCCTTCCATGCTGGTCACCTGGGTGCTCGGAATCTGGCTCGCCACCAAGGGCGGCTGGTTTGCCATGGATGGCGGGAATGTCTGGCTGCACGCCAAGATCGCGCTCGTCGTCGTCATGTCGGGCGTCCACGGCTATTATGCCGGGTCGACCAAGCGTTTCGCGCGGGGCGAATTACGCCAGTCCTCGAAATTCTGGCGGCTGATGAACGAAGTGCCTGCGGTGCTTCTGGCGCTGATCCTCATTCTGGTGATCGTCAAGCCGTTCTAAGCAGTTATGCCTAATGGACCGGGCGTTGGCGTCGCCGCGTGGCAGCCCCGGGCGCTTTCTGTGCGGGTACCTTCCTGCCGGTTGTTCGCTGCCTATGTCACGTCGCGAACTGACCGTATCATCGACCGTCCGCCGGCAGGAGAGCCCGATGACGCAAGCCGCGACACCGCTGCACGAGCCTGTGGCCTTGATCGTCATGGGTCCCTCTGGTGTCGGCAAGACGACCACGGCGCAAGGCCTCGCCTCGCGGCTGGGCTGGCCTTATGCCGAGGCTGACGAATTTCATCCCAGGGCGAATATCGAAAAGATGGAATCGGGTCATCCGCTGGACGATTCGGACCGCGCCCCGTGGCTCGCCGCCATCCGCGATTACATCACCCAGAAGGCCGAAGAGGGCACCTCACTGGTGATCACCTGCTCGGCGCTCAAGGTAAGATATCGCGACGTTCTGCGCGAGGCGAAGGCGCATGTGCGGTTCGTGGCACTGACAGGTCCGATCGACGTCGTCGACGCGCGGATGGGGCATCGCACGGGTCACTTCATGCCGAAGTCGCTGCTCAAATCGCAGTTCGACACGCTGGAGCCACTGACAAAGGCCGAAGACGGCGTCGTCATCGAAGTCGACGTGTCGCCCGAAGAGGTCGTCGACAACACCTTGAAGGCACTCGGACTGTCCGCCCGCGCGGCGTAGAGGCCAAGCCATGTCGCGGACCCTCGCGCGCTCGAGCCGAGGCCCATTCGACGTCTCTCATCACGCAAAAGCGCCAGACCGACCGAGGTCCTTCAGTGTCCGCGTGACCTCATCGTGCGGATAGGGCGTCGAAAAAAACCGTCCGTCGTCGGGTAAATCTCGATTTTGCAGCAGATGATGACCGGACGTCACGACAATCCTCACCGGTGGCCAACGCTCGTGGACGTAGTAGGCAAGACGCAGCCCGTCCATCGAACCGGGCATATCGACATCGGTGAAAAGGATGCCGATCTCGGGGTGTGCTTCCAATTGGGAGATGGCTTGACTGGCATTGGCGGCCTCGTATGCGAGAAAGCCTGCCTCCTGGACCATGTCGACTGCATCGAAGCGAAGGAATGGCTCGTCCTCGACGACGAGAACTGCAATATCGCGATGGACTTGATCCTGTGTCATGGCCGATCAACCGCCGACGTAGCCAAAGGTTGCCGCGGCCGGGAAAATTTGTCGAAAACTTGACGCTTTCGATAATACTTCAAGCTGGTATGGTTACCGAAACAATAATTTAGCGTTGTTGTTCGCACTATGTTTTGATGCCGTGTTTGTATGATCCGATCCTCGTCTCATCGACGAGGTCTTCCTTGGGGCCCGCGATATGGCTGTCCGTAGCAATGGCCGGCTCTGAGGTGCCCGTTGCCGTCGGCGGCAAATTCGCTTGCAATCGGCAGGTCCCGGTCGTATGTGGAATTCGCATCCCACCTTTCGAAGACGTTTTGGATAGCCGTTCGTGCCGATCCGAATTCGCCGCAGACCGATCTAGCATCTTCAAGCCTAGAATTGCCGGCTCCGCCTTCCAGCCTTCCGATACCACCTTCCATTCCCCCCACGACGTTCCGTTCCCGCCACCGTAGCCGCCTCGATTCGAGGCCCAGATTGCGAGGCCGGCGGGCGAACTCCACCATAAAGAGTCCCAGTCCGTATGAAGCTTCAGGACCTCAAGAATAAAAGCGCCCCCGAACTCATCGCCTTTGCGGAGGAGAGCGGGGTCGAAAGCGCCTCCGTCCTGCGCAAGCAGGAGCTGATGTTCGCCATCCTCAAGCAGCTCGCCTCCCAAGAGGTCGAGATCGTCGGCGAGGGCGTCGTCGAAATCCTGCAGGACGGTTTCGCCTTCCTGCGCTCGCCCGATGCGAACTATCTACCCGGCCCCGACGATATCTATGTTTCGCCCTCGCAGATTCGAAAATTCCAGCTGAAGACCGGCGATACGGTCGAGGGTCCGATCCGTGGTCCCAAGGATGGCGAGCGCTATTTTGCGCTGCTCAAGGTCAACACGATCAATTTCGACGACCCCGAGCGGATCAAGCACAAGAGCCATTTCGACAATCTGACGCCGCTCTACCCGACCGAACGCTTCCGCATGGAGCTGGATGATCCGGCACCCAAGAAGGACATGTCGGCCCGTGTCATCGATCTCGTGGCGCCGCTCGGCAAGGGCCAGCGCGCGCTGATCGTCGCGCAGCCGCGCACCGGCAAGACTGTGCTCCTGCAGAACATCGCCCATTCGATTACCGCCAACCATCCCGAATGCTACCTCATCGTGCTGCTCATCGACGAGCGGCCTGAGGAAGTGACCGACATGCAGCGTTCGGTGAAGGGCGAGGTCGTCTCCTCGACCTTCGACGAGCCGGCCCAGCGCCATGTGGCGGTCGCCGAGATGGTGATCGAGAAAGCCAAGCGGCTCGTCGAGCACGGCCGCGACGTCGTCATCCTGCTGGATTCCATCACTCGCCTCGGCCGCGCCTACAACACCGTCGTTCCGTCCTCCGGCAAGGTCCTGACCGGCGGCGTCGACGCCAACGCGCTGCAACGTCCCAAGCGCTTCTTCGGCGCTGCCAGAAACATCGAGGAAGGCGGCTCGCTGACCATCATCGCCACGGCGCTGATCGACACGGGCAGCCGCATGGACGAGGTGATCTTCGAGGAGTTCAAGGGCACCGGCAATTCCGAAATCGTGCTCGACCGCAAGGTCGCCGACAAGCGGGTGTATCCGGCGCTCGACATCCTCAAATCCGGCACGCGCAAGGAGGATCTGCTGGTTCCCAAGGGCGAACTGCAGAAGATATTCGTGCTGCGCCGCATTCTCGCGCCTATGGGGACGACGGACGCGATCGAGTTCCTCAATGACAAGCTGAAGCAGACGAAATCGAACAGCGACTTCTTCGACCAGATGAACACCTGAGGTCAGTCGAACGGTGCTGGCTCGCAAAGACGATCCGGCACCAGTGCGTGAAGGATTCACGTGAAACGAGGAGCGCTGCGATGGCGAAAGCAACCGACGCCGTCGACCGGGTCAAGGCGGCCGCTGAAGCCAAGGGCCTGAAGATCGAGATTGTCGAAACGGCCGGATCTCGGACAGCCGAGGACGCGGCGAAGGCCGTGGGCTGCACCGTTGGCCAGATCGTCAAGTCTCTGGTTTTCAGGGGCAAGGACAGCGCAAAAGCCTACCTTCTCCTGGTCTCGGGGACGAACCGGGTAGACGAGGCGAAGATGGCGGCCCAGCTTGGTGAACTCCTGGAGCGGCCCGATGCCGATTTCGTCCGGGAGGTCACGGGATTCGCGATCGGTGGCGTGGCGCCCATTGGCGGCACTGGCACTCTGACCACCCTCATGGACGCGGATTTGTTCGGCTACGCCACCATCTGGGCCGCCGCGGGAACGCCGCGTCACGTGTTTGAATGCGTGCCCCTGCAATTGCGCAGCGCAACTGGCGCATTGGTCGGCGCGGTTCGCTGAGGCCTTAGGTCGTGAGGCTAAAAATGCTTCCCGTGCGGACCTTCGTCTGACGGGAATTTCGCGACTCACGTGAAACAATTCCCAGTTTTCGGAGGCTCGCCACCATTGCTCCTCCGCGCAGGACTTCGGCCCGAAGTCGCGCGCAGCAAGATGCCCGTTCGGCTCCGAGGGATGGGTCGACTACCCTTTAGGCACCATCGTTGCGGAATCGGTTGGGCGTTCCCACTCAGCCGAACTTGAACATCGTAATGTCGAGGACGAACCGATTGCCCGTATGCCCGAGCCCATGACGGCTGTTTCCAACGATACCATCGCAGCCTTGTCATCCGGGTCGCTTCCCTCCGGGGTCGCCGTCGTACGCGTTAGTGGTGCAGCTGCGCTTGGCGCTGCATTCCGTCTGGCGGGCGCCATGCCGTCCGATCGCCGCGCGAGCCTACGCAGACTCCGGGACGCCAAAGGGGCCACGCTGGATCGCGCAATCGTCCTTTGCTTCGCCGGGCCCAACACGGTGACCGGCGAAGATCTGGTGGAATTTCATCTCCATGGCGGCCGTGCCGTCGTCGCAGCGGTGCTCGAAGCGATCCTGGCGTTGCCCGGCGTCCGCCTTGCCCAGGCCGGTGAGTTCACCCGCCGGGCCTTCGAAAACGGTCGCATCGACCTCACCGAGGCCGAGGGGCTCGGCGATCTGATCGGGGCTGCCACCGAGGGCCAGCGCAAGCTTGCGTTGGCGGAGGCCGGGGGCCGCCTTCGCGAACTTTACGACGGCTGGGCGATCCGTCTGACGCGAATCCGCGCGATGATCGAAGCCTCTTTCGATTTCGCCGATGAGGACGATGTCGACCCGAACGTCACCGCAGGCATTGACCACGGCATCGCGGCGCTTGAGGTCGAGATGAACGACCATCTATCGACGGGTGGGCGCGGCGAAATCCTGCGTGACGGTTACAGGGTCGCGATCGTCGGGGCGCCAAACGCCGGCAAGTCGAGCCTTCTCAACGCGCTCGCCGATCGGGAGGTGGCCATCGTCACCGAAATCCCGGGCACCACCCGGGATGTCAGCGATATGACGCTCGACCTGGGCGGAATTCCGGTGCGTTTTTCCGACACCGCCGGTCTGCGCGAAACCAGCGACACAGTCGAGGCGATCGGGATCGAGCGCGCCCGGGCCGTGATGGAAAAGGCCAATCTGGTGCTCGTACTCGTCGATCCTCTGGACGATCGCAGCCTACTGTCAGCGATCGGTGACCGGCTGACTCACGTGAAACCGTCGGTACCGCTTTCCGGGATCGCGGTGCCGACGCGACGCAGCGAGAGTTCCCCAGCCGACGCTCCGCACGACCTGCGGTCAACATCGCAGCAGACGCTCATTATCCACACGAAGATCGATCGGTCTCCGTCTGAAGGCCCGAACGACCCGATAAATACTGAACCCCCGGATCTGGA
>JBBSUS010000175.1:0-5715 GCA_038234195.1 Hyphomicrobiales bacterium
AACCAGTCGGCCAGATAATCGACGAACACCCGCACCCGGGCCGGCAGGTGGCGGCGATGCGGGAACACCGCATAGATCCCGGCTTCGCTGGGCATGTATTCGTCAAGCACCGTCACCAGCCGTCCGGCATCCAGATCCTTGCGCACGACGAAGGTCGGCGAAAGCGCCAGGCCGAGGCCTGCGATGGCGGCGGCGCGAACGGTGACCGGCGAATTGGCCGTGAAGCGGCCGGACATGGCGACGGGGATCGTCTCCTTGGTCTCAGGATCGCGAAAGATCCAGTTGGAGAACATGCGCGAATTGGAATCGATCACGGCGGGATAGCCGGCGATCTGCGAGGGGTGGGTCGGGCGGCCGAGTTTTTCGACAAGGTCGGGCGCGCCGACGATGCAGAAGTCGAGCGAGGCGAGGCGGCGGGCGATCATCGCCGAATCGGCGAGGCGCGTCATGCGGATGGCGATGTCGAAGCCCTCTTCGACGAGATTGACGAAATTGTCGTCGAGATGGATGTCGAGGCCGATCTCGGGATGGTCCTTGGCGAAGTCGACGAGGCTGAGGCCAAGCTCGGCATCACCGAATGTGCGCGCGGCCGAGACGCGGATCGTGCCCTTGGCCTCGCCGGTCGCCTCGCGTGCCTCCTCGTTGAGGCTGTCGAGATCGGCCAGAATCGCCGAAGCGCGGGTGAGGTAGATCTCGCCGGCCGCCGTCAGGGCGATCTGGCGAGTGGTGCGGTTGATCAGCAGGGCGCCGAGTTCGTCCTCGAGTTCGCGGACATATTTCGACAAAAGCGCCTTCGAGCGACCGGTCTTGCGGGCGGCTGCAGAAAATCCTTCGTTCTCGATCACCGAGATGAAGGCCCGCATGCGCGTGAGTGTGTCCATCGTCTTCACCACCCTGCCCCAGGCTCGCCCAGACTTACCTCAGGCTTGCCATTGTTGCCGCAACTCCACGGCCGGACGCCTTCCTTGACAGGCGTCGCCGAAAAAGCAACCGGCAGGCCGATTTTGCGCTTGTGTATGACGACCTTCGCGCCTACATCGCTCCTGCCCCAAGTCGCACGTGCCTGTGGGCGTCCCCCGGTCCTCGAATGCGAGGGTTGCCGGGACGGTACCTGGATGAGACCCATCCAGTCGATTTCGCTGCTGGCGAAATCGTGGACGCCTTGAAGCAACGACGGTCCGGGCCTTTCTGGTCTCTCCTGGTCTCCAAAGCCGGGAAAACTGAAGAGGCACACCATCCTTGCCTGAAGTGCGGCGGGTCCAAGCCCTCCAATCCATGGCAGACTGACTCCGAAACGTGGCCACGCGTCGCTGTTCGGTATTCGTCGCGTCTCGCGGAGAGACGGCCCGAGCCTCGCCTTGACCGGCGGACTTGGTCATCGACCGCGTGCGTTCTTTTCATCGACTGTCCGGCGCCCTTTGCCGGGTCCATGGGAGAGCCATCATGGCCACTCAGCGCATCCTCGACTTCCTCGCCACCCGACGTCCTGACGGGCCTTGCCTGATCGTCGATCTCGACGTGGTCGAGGACAATTTCCACGCTTTCCGGAAAGCTCTTCCGGATTCGGCGATCTTCTATGCCGTGAAGGCCAACCCGGCGCCGGAGATCCTGCGCCTGTTGGCTGCGCTCGGCTCGAACTTCGACTGCGCCTCCGTCGTCGAGATCGAACTGGCCATGAACGCCGGCGCGAGCGCCTCGCGCATCTCCTTCGGCAACACCATCAAGAAGGAACGCGACATCGCCCGAGCCCACGCGCTCGGTGTGTCGCTGTTCGCCGTCGATTGCGTCGAGGAGGTCGAGAAGATCGCCCGCGCCGCGCCCGGCGCGCGGGTGTTCTGCCGCGTCCTGACCACCGGTGAAGGCGCCGAGTGGCCGCTGTCGCGCAAGTTCGGCTGCGTGCCGCAGATGGCGATCGACGTTCTCGTCGCCGCCCGGGCGCTGGGTCTCGCCCCGACCGGCGTCTCCTTCCATGTCGGCTCGCAGCAGACCGATACCAACGCCTGGGATGGCGCCATCGCCGACGCCAAATTCGTCTTTGAGGCGCTGGCCGAGAAGGGCATCGTGCTCACCCTCGTCAACATGGGCGGCGGTTTCCCGACCCGCTACCTCAAGGACGTGCCGGCGGCGGCGGCCTATGGCCAGGCGATCTTCGCCAGCCTGCGCAGGCATTTCGGCAACCGCCTGCCGGAGACAATCATCGAGCCCGGCCGCGGCATGGTCGGGGATGCCGGCGTCGTGAAGGCCGAGGTGGTGCTCGTGTCGAAGAAGTCGGACGCGGACGAGAACCGCTGGGTCTATCTCGACATCGGCAAGTTCGGCGGTCTCGCCGAGACCATGGACGAGGCGATCCGCTATCCGCTGATCACCCAGCGCGACCACGACCGGAAGAGCCCGTGCGTCGTCGCCGGCCCGACCTGCGATTCGGCGGACGTCCTTTACGAGAAGACGCCCTACCCGCTGCCGATCTCGCTGACGGTCGGCGACGAGGTGCTGATCGAGGGCACGGGTGCCTACACGACGACCTATGCCTCGGTGGCGTTCAACGGCTTCGAGCCGCTGCGCTCCTACGTGATCTGAGGCGGCCGGCGATGATGATCATCCCAGTAACGTCGCGACGATTGCGACGACGATCCGGCCGGGGCCTTACGCCCCGGCCCTGACGCCCGGCGATTATTGCGCGGGCGGTGCATCTTCGTCCGCGCGCCGTGTTCCCGGGGTTTATCAACCGCTGCCGGCGCCTTCCATCCACCTCCGTCCAAGGCGCCGCTTGCCGGCGCCACGAGGGGATTGCCATGTCCGTCATCTTTCCATCCGAAGCCTTCCAGACCGCGACCCCGCTCTTCTCCATCCGCGAGGAAACACCGTCCGACGTCGCCGCGCGCGAAGCGCTGCTCGATCGGGCCATGGGCCTCGGCCGCACGCTGAAATCGTCCGAAGCGATCCGCCGCGGGCGGCTTGCAGCCGAGGGCCTGTCGTTCTCGGCGGTCGGCGCCGACCATACGCTGCTCGGCACGGTACGGCTTTGGAACATCACCGCCGGCGACCGCGACGGTGTGGGCGTCCAAGCGCTGTTGCTCGGCCCGCTGGCGGTCGCGCCGCAGGTCAAGGGCGCGGGTATCGGCGGCGCGCTCATGCGACATGCGATCGCTGCCGCGGCGGGCCTCGGCCACGGCGCGATCTTGCTCGTCGGCGATCTCGACTACTATGCGCGCTTCGGCTTTTCCGCAGCCCGGACCGGTGACCTCGTCATGCCCGGCCCTTTCGACCCAGCCCGGCTCCTGGCGCTGGAACTTGGGGCGGACACGCTCGTCGGCGTCATCGGCCGCATCACGCCGACGGGACCGTTCAGCGCGTTCGGCGCCCTGCAAACCCCGGCGGTTGCCGCAGCGGCCTGATTCCGCTGCGGTTTCCGTTCGAGCCGACTGGAATGGTTGTCGCAGCGCGCGTTGCCCATGAAATTCAGGCTTGTTGACGGGCGAGCCTGATGGCATACGCAAAGATTGATCGAGGGGACGCGATCGACGCCGGGGACGCCGAGCTTCGGCAACCGCGGCATCCACCGAAATGCGGACAGACCGGATGCGCTTGGAAGGTGACGACCGTTTGAACTCGGCTCTTGCGGAGAACGAGGAACTGCGTCGTCGCATCGCCGCCGTGGAAGGCGCTGCCGAAGCGCCGCCGTCCGCAGGCGAACGGCCCGATTTGGTGGGCGACCTCGCCGCCGCCCGCAATCATGTTGGCAGTCTGAAGCTCGCACTGCATCGCTCGGAGACGCAATATCGGCTGATCGTCGAAAGCGCCGTCGACTACGTCATCATCGCCGCCGATCTCGAAGGAACCATCACCACCTGGAATGAGGCCGCCTGCGAGCTGACGGGTTGGTCCAGCCAACAGATGCTCGGCCGGCCGCTCGCCGCGATCTTCACGCCCGAAGATCGAGAGGCCGGCATCGACGCGCGCGAAATGCGCCTCTCGCTGACCATGGGGAAGGCCCGCGACGACCGCTGGCACATGAAGGCCGACGGCAGCCGCTTCTTCGCCAGCGGCGAGATGATGCCGCTTTACGGCGACGACGACCAACCCACCGGTTTCCTCAAGATCCTGCGCGACCGCACGCGCGAGCGGGCGGAACGCGAGGAGTTGGAGACCAGCCGCGAGCGCCTGCGCCTGGCCCTGGAAGCGTCCGATCTCGTGGGCACCTGGGACTGGGACGTTCCCAACGATACCGTCTATGCCGATGCGCGCTTCGCCCGCCTGTTCGGGGTCGATGCAGAAACGGCAGAAAAAGGCGTGCCGTTGGCCGCGTTCGTCGGTGGCATTCACCTCGACGACCGGGAGCGCGTGGGCGCGAGCATCGAGTCGGCGCTGCGTGACGACAGTCTCTTCGCCGCCGAATACCGAACTGTGGACGCTGAAGGCCGCATCCATTGGATCTTCGCGCAAGGACGCTGCTTCCGCGACGCTGCCGGTGGCGTCGTGCGGTTTCCCGGCGCCATCGTCGACCGCACCGTGGAACGGGCTCGCGAACGCCGGCAAACGGCGCTGCTGCACCTCAGCGACATGTTGGCCGATAGCGCCGAATTCGATCAGACGGTCGCGTTGAAAATTCTGGGAACCACGCTCGGCGTCAGTCGCGTCGGAACGGCCAGCGTCGATCCGAGCGAGCAGACCGCCACGATCGTCGACGAGTGGGCGGCCGAGGGCACGTCCCATCTGAGCGGCAGCTTTCGGCTTGGGCGCTACGGCGACGATTTCGTCGCGCGGCTGCGTTCGGGTTTCTTCGCCCTTGACGACACCAGATCCGACGCAGCAGACACATCGTCGGAGCGTGCTTTCGCCGAGATCGACGTGGGCGCATTGATCAACATTGCTGTCGTCGAAGGCGGCAAGGTTCGTCTGATCCTCTATCTCCACTCGGATCGGCCGCGGGTCTGGATCGACGACGAAGTCGCCTTCGTGCGCGAGGTGATCAACCGCCTCTGGGCCTTCGCCCAGCGCCGGCGGGCCGAACAGGCTCAGGCCGAGGCCGAGACGCGGCTCAGGCTGGCCCAGGAATCGGCCGATATCGGCACCTTCGACTACGACCCTCGCAGCGGCGAGCTCGACTGGGACGATCGCTGCCGGGCTCTCTTCGGCGTACCGCCCGGTGCACCGGTGACGCTGGACGGGACTTTCGTGGCCGCCTTGCATCCCGACGACTGCGAGCGTGTCAAGGCGGCGGTCGCTCGCGTCATGGAGCCGGATTCGGACGGCGAATTCGACGTCGAGTACCGCACCATCGGCTTGGCAGACGGTGTGTTGCGTCATGTCCGCGCCAGCGGCCAAACCCTTGTGGAGGGCGGTCGCACCATGCGCTTCGTCGGCGCAGTGCGCGAGACCACCGAGGAGAAGCTCGCCGTGGAGCGGCAAATGCTTCTCACCCGGGAGTTACAGCACAGGGTCAAGAACACCCTCGCCATGGTCAACGCGCTGGCCAATCAGACATTGCGCCGCGCGGCAAACGTGCAGGACGGCCTCGCCGCCTTTTCCGCGCGGCTGATCGCCCTTGGCCAGGCCCACGATATCCTGACCCAGACCAGTTGGACCTCGGCACCGATCGCCGCGATCGTCGAGAATTCCCTCAAGACCCATCGCCCGGATGACGAAACCCGCATCACGATCGACGGTCCGGATCTGCGTCTTAATGCCCGCCAGAGCCTCGCGCTGGCACTCGGA
>JBBSUS010000176.1:0-5690 GCA_038234195.1 Hyphomicrobiales bacterium
CCAGTTTCCGCCAGCTTTGCCGCCCTGCGGATGTCATCCTTGTAGAAGCTGTTTCCGCCGTCGATGACGATGTCGCCCTCATCGACCATGCCGCCGATTTCGGCGATCGTCCCTTCGGTCGGCTTGCCCGCCGGCAGCATCACCCAGAAGACGCGCGGCGCGATCAGCTTGCTCTTCATATCGGCAAGGCCCGAGGCCGCTGTGGCGCCCTCCCCGGCCAGGGTCGTTACAGCCGTCTCGTCGCGGTCATACACGACGCAATCGTGGCCGCCCACCATCAGGCGCCGCGCGATGTTGCTACCCATTCGGCCAAGGCCGATGATCCCGATCTGCATGGTGATGTCCCTTCGAATTGCCTTCTAGATCGTCTGGCCGATCCCAGAAGCCGCGCCGCCGCGGCCCTCGGTGAGTCCCTGCGGCCGGCCAAAGAAAACGCCGCCGGAGGCTGAAGGTCCGGCGACGCCCTCGAACGATCAGTGCTTCGCGAGTTGCCGGCGTGCCACCGCAAGAACGTTGTCGGCGGTGAAGCCGAACTTCTCCTGCAGCTTTGCGAGTGGCGCCGACGCGCCGAAACTCGACATGGTCACCGTCTCCCCGTCGAGGCCGACATAGCGCGCCCATCCGAAGGACGAGGCCTGCTCGACGGCGACGCGCTTCCTGACGCTCGGCGGCAGCACGCTGTCGCGGTAGGCCTGGTCCTGGCTCTCGAAGATGTTGAAGGACGGGATCGACACGACCCGTGCCTTCACGCCCTCGGCGCTCAGTGTCTCGTAGGCGCCGAGGCAGAGCGAAACCTCGCTGCCGGTGCCGATGAGGATGATCTCCGGCTCGCCCTTGCCGCTGTCGGCGAGCACATAGCCACCTTTTTCGGCACCGGACGCGGCGTTGTATTTCGAACGGTCGATGGTCGGCAGCGGCTGCCGAGACAGGATGATCGCCGTCGGCCGGTGGGTGTGGCGCATCGCCCCCTTCCACGCCTCGGTCACCTCGTTGGCGTCCGCGGGACGCACCACGTCGATGCCGGGAATTGCGCGCAGTGAGGCAAGTTGCTCGATCGGCTGATGGGTCGGGCCGTCCTCACCGACGCCGATCGAATCGTGGGTGAAGACGAAGATCGTCGGCACCTCCATGATCGCCGCAAGACGGATCGGCGCGCGCATATAATCGGAGAAGACCAGGAAGGTCGCGGCGTAGGCCCGCAGATAGCTCAGCGACATGCCGTTGGCGATGGCGCCCATGGCGTGCTCGCGAATGCCGAAATGCATGTTTCGGCCGCCGTAATGACCAGCCTTGAATTGTCCGGCGCCCTCGAACTCCAGCTTCGTCTTGTTGGACGGCGCCAGATCTGCCGAGCCGCCGACCAGCGCAGGTACGTGCTCGGCAATGGCATTCAGCACCTTGCCGCCGGCCTCACGCGAGGCCATGCCCTTTGCGTCTGCGGGGAATATCGGGAGGTCCGCCTCCCAGCCGTCCGGCAGCTGGTTGCGACGCATCAACTCGAAGTCTTTCGCCAGCTTCGGATGTGAACTGGCGTAGGCGGCAAAGGTCTTTTCCCATTCCTCGCGCAGCGGTTGGCCGCGCTCGGCAATCGCGGAATGGAATGTCTCGGACACGCCGTCCGGCACATAGAAGCTTTTGTCGGAGACGCCATAGGAAGCCTTTGCGCCCTTCACGTCCTCGGCGTCGAAGCCTTCGCCGTGGGCCTTGGCCGTTCCCTGCTGCTTCTTCAGGCCGTAGCCGATGATGCTGTCGACGACGATCAGCGTCGGCGCGTCGGTGGTGGAGCGAAATTTGCCGATCGCGTCGCGGATGGCGCCCGCATCATTGGCATCGGCGACATGCAGCGTCTTCCAGCCGTAGCCCTCGAATCGCTTGGCGACGTCTTCCGAAAAGGCGAGATCCGTATAGCCTTCGATCGAAACCTTGTTGTTGTCGTAGACCCAGCACAAGTTCGACAACTTCAGGTGGCCGGCCATGGACGCCGCCTCGCCCGAGACGCCTTCCATCATGTCGCCATCGCCGCAGAAGACGTAGGTGTCGTGATCGAAGATCGTGAAGTCCGGCCGGTTGAAGTGGGCGGCCAGCCACCGCTCGGCGATCGCCATGCCGACCGAATTGGCGCAGCCCTGACCCAGCGGTCCGGTGGTCGTCTCGACGCCGGTGGTCATGCGGTATTCCGGATGACCGGGTGTCTTTGAATCAAGCTGTCTGAACGCTTCGATGTCGGCGAGCGACACGGCGGGCTTGCCCGTGGGCTTGCCGTCGGGATCGATTTCCTTGACGCCGGCCAAATGCAGCAGCGAATAAAGCAGCATCGAACCGTGGCCGACCGACAGGACGAAACGATCGCGATTCGGCCAGTCCGGCACCGCCGGATCGGTGCGCAGGAAGTCATGCCAAAGCGTGTGGCCCACGGTCGCGAGGCCCAGCGGCGCTCCGACATGACCGGACTTGGCCTTCAGCACCGCGTCCATGGTCAGTGTGCGGATGGTATCGATGCAGGCCTGCGCGCCGTCGTCTACGCTTGATACGGCTGCCTTCGGATTGGCGCTCATGAGGAATTCCCCGTTCTGTTGTCGTCGATTTTCGGTTGCTCGAAAGACCGGCCGTGTTCGCCGATCGAAAGATAGGGGCTCGCGACCGCCCTTCAGCCTCACCAGGCGACCGTTGTGCCGACGCGTTGCCAAGCCGATGGCTCTCCGACGCCCTCCGGCCGGCGCAGGATTGTACTTAAGCGGGTCGGCACGCCTGTCTACGCCTGTCCCGAGATTTGATCCGCATCTCGCGCCAAAGGTCTCTTGCGGTTCTCGCGCCACCAGATGAACAGCCCGCTTGCGACGAGGATCAAAGCGCCGACCACCATGTTCCAGCGCAGTGGATCACCGATCAGGAAGACGCTGTAGAGGCTGGCGAAAAGCACCTGCGAATAGAGGAAGGGCGAAAGAGTCGACGCCGAAGCGAAGGAAAACCCCTTGACGATGCAGAAATGTCCAACGGCGCCGAGGGTCCCGATGGCAACCATCAGAACGCACTCGCCGACGTCTGGGGCGACCCACACGAAGGGGACGACAGCGGTGAGGACGAAAGCTCCCACGGCCGTCGTGTTGAAGAGGGTCGAGGCCGCATCCTTCGGACCGGACAGGGTGCGGGTCAGGAGGAAATAGATCGAGAAGACCGCCGCTGCACCCAGCGGCAGGAAGAGATAGGGATCGGTGCCGGCAAAGCCCGGCCGGGTGATCAGGAGTACGCCGCCAAAGCCGGCCAGCACGGCGACGATGCGCGGAACCCCGATGCGCTCGCCGAGGAAGAGCACCGACAGAACCGTCACCATCACCGGCGACGAGAATTGCACGGCGGTGACTTCGGCAAGCGGCACCTTCGACAGTGCGAAATACATCAGCACCGTGCCGATCAACAGCATTGCGCCGCGCACCACCTGCAACACCGGCCGGTCGCTCCTGAGGAACCCCGTGCCGGTGGTCGCACCGAGATAGGCGGTCATCACCACCGTGTGGAAAAAGTAGCGGGCCCAGACGATCTCGATCACCGGCAGCGTGCCCGACAGGAGTTTGGCGATCGTGTCCATCGACGAGAGGACGAGGCCCGACGAAGCGACGAGCAGAATTCCGAGGAGAACGCCCTTGGGCTTTTGCATGAGAAGGCTCTGCCGCTTCGATTGTCGATTCGGCCCCGGTTGCAGCCCGAGGCCGCAAGGGCGCTCAGATCGATCCGGCTTCGACCATGTAGTTGTTGGCTGTGCACATCGCTGCATCGTCGGAGGCGAGGAACAGGACCATTCGCACGACGAAATGCGGCTCGATCAGGTCCGGCAGACACTGGCGCGCGCGATGCCGCTCGATTGCCTCCTCGGTGACCCAAAGCTCTTTCTGGCGCGCCGTCATGATCCAGCCCGGCACAACGGTGTTGACGCGGATGCGGTGTTGGCCGAGATCGCGGGCAAAGGAGCGGGTCATGCCGTGGACGGCCGCTTTGGCCGTGGTGTAGGCGGGCATGTTGCCACCCGCCTCCCACCAGGAATTCGATCCCATGTTGACGATCGCCCCGCCACCGGCCGAGATCATTCCTGGTGCTACCGACTGGATCGCGAAGAACATGTGTCTCAGATTGGTCGCCTGGCGCTCGTCCCAATAGTCCGGCGTCACGTCCTGCCAGCCGTGCCGGTCGTCGCGCGCGGCGTTGTTGACGAGCACCGTCGCCGGTCCGTTCGCCTCGGCCAGTGCCTTCAGCGCCTGCTTCAGGCTGTCGATGTCGCGCAGATCGCAGCGCGCAAAGCGCACATGGCCACCATCGGCTTCGAGCTCCGCTGCCAGCGTCTCGCCCGACGTTTCGTCGATATCGACAAAGCCGACCCTGGCGCCCTGCCCTGCAAAACCCCTGACCAATTCGGCGCCGATCCCTGACGCCCCGCCGGTGACGACGACGCTCGCACCATGAAGGCTCGGATAGCTGGCAAAACGCATGGAGCATTTCCTTCACAGAATGGAACGACCAGTCGGCAAGGCGGCATCAAAACACGAGAGCGTTCGCGCACATTCGCCTCCCGGCCGCTGTTAGCCGGAACCCGTTCGCATTTCCACCCGCGTCCGGGCATTCGGCACCGCCCGGCCCCTTGGCGATCCCATGCGGCAAACGGTCCTTGACCGTCGCAGTGACCTCTCCCGCGTCAGCGCTTCTCAATCCTCAGCAAAGCAGCTAGCGTTCGTTTATGAGAACCGCCTTTCCATTCTCCGCCATCGTCGGCCAGGACGAGATGAAACTTGCGCTGACGATCGCGGCCGTCGATCCGGCCGTCGGCGGTGTCCTGGTCTTCGGTGACCGCGGCACCGGCAAGTCGACCGCCGTGCGCGCCCTCGCTGCCGTCCTGCCCGCCATGCGGGCGAGCGCCTGCGCCTATCGCTGCGATCCGGCACAGCCTTCAGACGCCTGCGATTCGTGCCGCGAGAAGATCGCTCGGGGCGAAAAGATCGGCGAGACGACGGTGCCAGTGCCGGTCGTCGACCTGCCGCTCGGCGCGACCGAGGATCGAATCGTCGGTTCGCTCGATCTCGAACGCGCGCTCACCGCCGGCGAAAAGCATTATGAGCCCGGCCTACTCGCCAAGGCCCATCGCGGCTTTCTCTATATCGACGAAATCAATCTCCTCGAGGACCATCTCGTCGATCTTCTCCTCGACGTGGCGGCATCCGGGGAAAACGTCGTCGAGCGGGAAGGTCTTTCGGTGCGCCATCCCGCCCGTTTCGTCCTTGTCGGCAGCGGCAATCCGGAAGAGGGCGAGCTGCGCCCGCAGCTTCTGGACCGCTTCGGCCTTTCCGTCGAGGTCACGACGCCAACCGACATTTCCACCCGCATCGACGTGGTCAAACGCCGAGACGCCTTCGAGCGCGACCCGTCCGGCTTCGTCGCGCGCTATGCCGGGGCGAACGCGGCCGTCGCAAAGGCCATCCAGGCTGCGCGCCAACGCCTGGGGGACGTTTCCGTCCCGGATGAAGCGCTGGAGAAGGCCTCGCAATTGGCGATGCGGCTCGGCACCGACGGGCTGCGCGGCGAACTCACCTTGATGCGCGCCGCCCGCGCGCTCGCAGCGCTTGACGGCGACGTGGCCGTCGCCTGGTCGCATCTGGCCCGCCTCGCGCCCTTGGTCTTGTCGCACCGCCTGCGCCGTGATCCGC
>JBBSUS010000177.1:0-5660 GCA_038234195.1 Hyphomicrobiales bacterium
CATGCCAGTGGCTCAGGACGACGCGCGGGCGCGCGACACCCTTTTCCCGCAAGGTTGCCCGGATGATCTCGGCGTGGGGCACCGAAATGTGCGTGTCGTAGACCAGCGCCTCGCCGCCATCGACGATGGCATAGGTCGCCACGCCGAGTTCGTAGGCGCCGTCGTCGAACCAGTTGGGGTCGTTCCCGAACATGCGCCGGCCAGGGATGCGCCCGTCATAGAAGGCGATGATATGCGGTGCCGGCTCATGGATGCGCAAAGTCGCCGTGAGATCGGACGCGGGGTTCGTCGTAACATCTGGCATGTCGATCTTTCTGGCGAACGCTCGCCCCTTTGGGCCTGCGCGAGCGGCTACTGCGATGATCAGCCACCATGCGATCGCGACAAGCCCGTCGCAATGGGTCGGGCCGTGCCGTGGCTTCAGCGGCGGGTGGCTGCGAGCCATTCGCGCGCCTTGGCCACCGGATCGGTGGCCCGCGTAACGTCGGTGACGACGGCTGCGACGTCTGCACCCGCCGCGAAGACGGCCGGCAGGCGATCGACCGTGATGCCGCCGATGGCGATCAATGGAATGTCGCCGATTCGTCGTTTCCACTCGCCGACGCGCTCCACCGTCTGTGGCCGCCACTTCATCAGCTTCAGCCTGGTCTCCCAGATCGGCCCGAGCGCCACGTAGTCGGGCTTCGCCGCGAGCGCCGTGCGCAACTCGCTACCATCATGGGTGGACAGGCCGAACCTCAGTCCCGCGGTGCGGATCGCTCCGAGATCGGCGGCCGCCAGGTCCTCCTGGCCGAGATGGATCCAGTCGCAGCCTTCCTCGATCGCCAGCCGCCAATGATCGTTGACTACCAGCGTACAGCCGTGGGCCGCGCAAACGGTCCTGGCGCGGCGGATTTCGCCCCGCAGGCGCGCTTCGCTCATGTCCTTGGCGCGCAGTTGCAACAGCTTGACGCCCACAGGGACGAGGCGCTCGGCCATCTCGGCGTCGTCGACGATGAGGTAGAACGGATCAAGCCAGCCCGCCGGTGCCACGGGCCTCTCGTTCGTTGGACGCTCGTGCGCACTCATCGCAATGCGTCGAAGCTGGGCGGAAGCGAGAACCCGCCGAGATCGGCCTGGCCGAGCATCGGCGTCGAGGGCGCGGCCATGTCGCGCGGCTCCATGCCGTCGGCGAGAAAGGCCAACCGCCCTGCCTCGATGCCGCGAGCAAAGGCCATCGCCATCGCCACCGGATCGCCGGCTCTGGCGACCGCCGTGTTGAGGAGGACGCCGTCGTAACCGAGCTCCATCGCGGCCGCGCCATGGGACGGCAGGCCGAGCCCGGCATCCACGATCAGCGGCATGTCCGGGACATGCGCCCTGAGCTGGCGAAGGCCGTAGCGGTTGTTCAGGCCAAGTCCGGAGCCGATCGGGGCACCCCACGGCATCAGCACCTTGCACCCGGCCTCCATCAGCTGATCGGCCACCGAAAGATCCTCGACGGTGTAAGGCAGGACGTCGAAGCCCTCCTGGGTGAGAATACGCGCGGCCTCGACCAGGCCGAACACCTCCGGCTGCAGCGTCTCGGCGTCGCGCACGACCTCCAGCTTGATCCAGTTCGTGCCGAAGACCTCGCGCGCCATCTTCGCCGTCGTCACCGCCTCGCGCGCCGTGTGGCAGCCGGCGGTGTTGGGCAACACCGTGAGCCCGAGATCGCGGATCAGCGCCCAGAACGCCTGGCCGGCCTTGTCGCCACCGGATTCCCGACGCAGCGACACCGTGACGATCCCGGCTCCAGAGGCGCGTATGGCATCGGTCATCACCTTCGGCGAGGGATAGAGCGACGTGCCCAGCATCAGCCGCGAGGTAAAGCGTCGGCCATAGAGGTTCATGACGTCGCCGCCGGGCCTGGCTTTCGAGCCGGCCATTTGCGTCCTGTCCATTTCAACCTCCCTTCATGGGTGCGATGATCTCGATCCGATCGCCATCGCGGAGCAAGGTCTCGCTGCGGTCTTCCCCGGCAACGAACTCCTGGTTGACGGCCGTCGCGACCAGTGCCCGGCCATAGCCGAGTTCGTCGAGAAGCGCGGCAAGGTTCGCCGCCGCGACCGTCAACCCCTCGCCGTTCACATCGAGCCTCACGAGACCGCCCTCACGCTTAGTACGCTGTCAGCCAACGCCGCCTCGACCGCGGCCACGGCCTCCTGCGCCATGGCCGGAGACAAGAGGAAACCGTGGCGATGCAACCCGTTGATCGAGATCAGGCTTCCGTTCCGCCGGACCCGTGGCAGATTGTCGGCGAAGGAAGGCCTCAGGCCGACGCCGGTCTCGACCAGTTCCGCCTCGGCAAAAGCCGGATGCAGCGCATAGGCAGCGTTCAGAAGCTCCACCGTGCCGCGTAGGGTGATGCCGCGCAGGTCGTCCGATTCGACCATCGTCGCGCCCACCATGAAAAGACCGCCCTCACGCGGCACCACGTAGATGGGTGAGCGTGGATGCAGGAGCCGCACCGGACGCGACAGCGTTACCTCGTCGGTCTTCAGGATCAGCATCTCGCCACGCACGGCCCGCAGCGCCGATGTCTCTTTGCTGGCTGCAATTCCGCGCGCGTCGACGACGGCCGCGTAGCGCCGGCTTCGAGACAGGTCTTCGGGCGAAACCGCGGCGCCAAAATGCAACGAGCCGCCCGCGCCTTCGATCCTCTCGACCAGCGCGGCCAACGCCGCGCGGGGATCGAGATGGGCTTCCGCCTGGAAATACAACGCCTCCGAGAAACGTCCTGCGAGGTCCGGCTCAAGCGCCGCGATTGCCTCGGTATCCAGGCGCTCGTGCCCCTTCGTGCGGCGGGCGAAGCGGGACAGATCGGCGCGGTCGCGCCAGGGAGCAACGACCAGCGTACCGCGGCACCCGACGCCCGGAACCGTGTCGCGCCACCAGTCGATTCCGGCAAGGCCGGGCTCGACGATCGAGGCATCGGCGCCTTCGGCCTCGCAGAAGGGCGCCAGCATGCCGCCGGCGAGCCAGGACGCAGACTTGTCGCCAAGAGCGTGGGAGGTCTCAAGGACTTCTACGCGATGGCCGGCTGTCAGCAGTCGCGTCGCGGTAACAAGACCTGCGACACCGGTGCCGACCACGGCAATCGGCAACCGATCCGGCAGCCGGGCGCGCAAAACATCATTCGTCGTCGATCGCATCCATCCCTCCGCCAGCGTGACCTGGATCAGGTTCGAAGGGTCGCCACGCGCCTTATCGCCGGTGGCCTCTCAGTTCCTTGCCGGAACTCCCCTTGGTGTCGAACGAGATGTGAGGCGGCTGCCCGCCCCTGTCAACCGCCGGCAGATCAGTATGTGGATCACACCGATTTGCGTTCGTTCACGCGCCGCCGACGAGCCATCCGCCAGGTGCCGTCGATCGCCGAACCGCCGGCCCAGCCGAGAATGAACCCGGCAACCGCGAGAACCAGCCCGTCGATGGTGACGGGGAGCGCAGGCCGATAATCTTCGCGGACATGATCGACGATGGTCCAGTCCAGATCGGAAAGAGCGACAAGGGGCCGGAAAAGCGGTGCCGAATCGACGAGTCGGTGATAGCGCACCTCGCTCGCCTCGAAACGCCGAATCGTTTCGGCCGCGTCCTCGCCCTGGCGTGCGACGAAGGCATCGGGATTGCGCTCGAGCCTCGCAACGGCCTCACCCCGGCCGAGACGCGAAGTCGCCGCCGACGCGTCGAAGCGGGCAACGACGTCGCGCAAGGCGTCGACGTTTCCGCCGAGCCGCTGGAGGTATTGCTGGGTGAACTCGGCTGACTGGCCGAAGAGAAAGCAGAGCGCGAAGGCCGCGATCACACGGAACAGCAATCCTCTCATGGTGACGGCCCTCCCTGCAAAGACGTGACGACGTGGCGACCAACAGACCTGCGTCGTCCGACAAAAAAAGGGCGCGACCTCGCGGACGCGCCCTTCAAGACGTTCTGGGAAGACGAAACTGCGATCAGGCCGCGTCGTCTTCCTTCTTGGTCTCTTCGCCGGTTGCCTGGTCGACGACCTTCATCGAAAGGCGAACCTTGCCGCGCTCGTCGAAGCCCATCAGCTTGACCCAGACCTTGTCGCCTTCCTTGACGATGTCAGTGGTCTTGGCGACCCTGTCGGCCGCCAGCTGCGAGATGTGGACGAGACCGTCCTTGGAGCCGAAGAAGTTGACGAAGGCGCCGAATTCGACGGTCTTGACGACCGTTCCCTCGTAAATTTCACCGACTTCCGGCTCGGCAACGATCGAGTGGATCCACTTCTTGGCGGCCTCGATCTCCTTGCCGGAGGCGGAGGCGATCTTCACGGTGCCATCGTCTTCGATGTTGATCTTGGCGCCCGTCTTCTCGACGATCTCGCGGATGATCTTGCCGCCGGCGCCGATGACGTCGCGGATCTTGTCGGTCGGGATCTGCATGACCTCGATGCGCGGCGCGAACTCGCCGAGCTCGCCGCGGCTTTCGGCCAGCGCCTTCGACATCTCGCCCAGGATGTGGACGCGGCCGCCCTTAGCCTGGTCGAGTGCGATCTTCATGATCTCCTCGGTGATGCCCTGGATCTTGATGTCCATCTGCAGCGAGGTGATGCCCTCGGAGGTGCCGGCCACCTTGAAGTCCATGTCGCCGAGATGGTCCTCGTCGCCGAGAATGTCGGAGAGAACCGCGAAGCGCTCGTCTTCCTTGATGAGGCCCATGGCGATGCCGGCCACCGGGCGCGACAACGGCACGCCGGCATCCATCAGCGCCAGCGACGTGCCACAAACGGTCGCCATCGAGGACGAGCCGTTCGACTCGGTGATCTCGGAGACGGCGCGGATCGTGTAGGGGAAGACTTCCTTGGCCGGCAGCATCGGGCGAATGGCGCGCCAAGCAAGCTTGCCGTGGCCGATCTCGCGGCGGCCGGGCGAGCCCATGCGGCCGGTCTCACCGACGCTGTAGGGAGGGAAGTTGTAGTGGAGCAGGAAGCGCTCCTTGTAGGTGCCGGTCAGGGCATCCACGAACTGCTCGTCCTCGCCGGTGCCGAGCGTGGCGACAACCATCGCCTGGGTCTCGCCGCGGGTGAACAGCGCCGAACCGTGGGTGCGCGGCAGGAAGCCGGCCTCGGCGACGATCTGGCGAACCGTCGAAAGGTCGCGGCCGTCGATGCGGCTGCCGGTGTCGAGGATGTTCCAGCGGACGATCTTCGCCTGCAGGCCCTTGAAGACCGCCCCGACGACTTCCTTGGGATATTTGGTCTCTTCCGCGCCCTCGGGCAGGAAGTGCGCCATGACCTTCTTCTTCACCACGTCGACGGCGCTGTAGCGCTCCATCTTGTCGGTGTTCTTGTAGGCGGCGCGCAAATCCTGCTCGGCAAGGTCGAGCATTTCCTTTTCCAGCGCCGAATGGTCGGCGACCTGGTGATCGCGCGGTTCCTTAGCGGCATGCTCGGCGAGCTTGATGATCGCGTCGATAACCGGCTGGAAGCCCCTGTGGCCGAACATGACGGCGCCGAGCATGATATCTTCGTCGAGCTCGTTGGCCTCAGACTCGACCATCAGCACGGCGTCGTTGGTGCCGGCCACGACGAGGTCGAGCCTGGACTCGGGCATCTCGTCGACATGCGGGTTCAGTCTGTACTGGCCGTCGATATAGCCGACGCGTGCGCCGCCGATCGGGCC
>JBBSUS010000178.1:0-5656 GCA_038234195.1 Hyphomicrobiales bacterium
CTGATCGCCGCGACGACGCTGGCCATCCCGTTGGGCCCTTTCGTGGGCCGACCTGGTCCGCAGCGTTTCTGGAACTTCACGTTCTGGACGACGGTCGGCACGGTGCTGGCCTTCTTGTCGGTGATGCTGTTCGTCGCCGGATTCTCGGCGATCGTCGAGATGGTCCGGTTCCTTTTCGCAGTCGGGCTTCCGGCCGAGGCATACGAGTACATCTTCACGACGGCGCTGACCTTCGTCGGGCCGCTGTTCGCGCTGGGGCGGATCCCACGCGATTTCGACGAGGCGGTACCGCTGGCTCGCGACGACCGATTGATCTCCGGCGTTCGAATTCTTCTCGATTGGGTGGCGATGCCGATGGCGCTGGCCACAGCCGTCGTCCTGCATCTCTACGCTGCCAAAATCCTTTTCACCGGGACGCTGCCGACCGGCGAAATCGGCTGGATCGTCAGCTTCTTCGCGCTGCTCGTACTGTCCTTGCGGGTTTCGGCAGACCCTTTCCTCGATGAGGCAGCGCTGCCCACACGCCTGTTCCGCAAGTGCTTTGCCGCCATGCTTGTCGTGCCGTTGGCGCTGTTATGCACGGCGCTGTGGCTGCGCGTCGACGGACAGGGTCTTACCCTGCAGCGCTATTATCTCGCCTTGGGAACGCTCGCAGCTATCATCGTCGTGGCGCTCCAGCTGGTTCCCCGCCTCAGGAACGACATTCGCTGGATGACCGCGGTTCCAATTGCGCTTCTGGCACTTTCGGCATTTGGGCCATGGGGCGCAGCAAGCAGCGTCGGCCGAAGCCAAGCCAAGCTGATCCGGCAGGAATTGCCTGAGCCGTTGAGCCCGGAAGCCGTCGAGCGACTTGGGGATCGGCGCAGGGCGGAACTGCGCTCGCGCATCTACGCTCTCGACGAGTCCGGTCAGATTGATCGACTCGGTTCGTTGATGTCGCCGGATGATCGCAACTTGCTCGCCGCAGCGCTCGATTCGCGGCCGTCCGACGCTGTGGATGTGGCGTTCGCTGCCTTCGGCTTGTCACGGCCGGAACCCGTCGCATCGACCGCGCGCAGCTTCACCGCAGGGGGCCAAGGCGTCATCGACATTTCCGGCTTCGACCGCACCGCCGGCGAGCGGCAGGTAATCGAGGGGCAGGCGCTTGTCGTCCACCAGAGGTCGGGCGGTTCGGCACTGCCGCCCCGCGGAGTCGACGTGACCCTGGCGGGCGGGCAACTGGTCGTGCGCGTCGACAGCGTCGAGGACCGCTTTGATCTGGCGACGGCCATCGCACAATTGCCCGACAACACCTATTCCGCCGATCCCGCGGACCTCGTGGCACCCGTCGTGACGCTCGACAGTCCGACGGGACGTCGTATCAAGCTGGTACTCACCCAAGCCATCACGGATCAATCGGAATCGTCCCTATCGGCGCTGGCCTCCGTCGCCCCCTCGACGCAGGCCGACCCGGGCACCTCGGCGGCCGCGCCAAAGCTCGTCTCGGCCCGCATCACCTTGTTTTACAGGGCGTCCGACTGGCAGGACACACCCACCAATCGCAACTGATCGACGAACGGCTCGCGAGCAAACGCAAGTTTGTGTCATTTCACGTTTCGTTTCGGCAAAGGCCTATTCAGCTGCGTCCGCCAACGCGTCCGCGTCCACAGCGAGCCAGGCCTTGAAGTCGGCAAGCGCGCGGGCCGAAAGGGCGGCCTTCTTGGCGATCGCCTTGTCCTTGCCGCGAAACCGCTTGACGCCGTCAGGCTTCTGGATCGCACCCGCCTCGAGCTGCGGAAACAGGCCGAAATTGACGTTCATCGGCTGGAACGAGCGCTTGCCGCTGTCTTCCTCATGAGCGAGATGCCCGCCGGTGATGTGGGCGATCAGTGCACCCAGGGCCGTCGTCTGCGGCGGCGGAGCGATCTCCTGGCCAAGCCGCTCGGCACTCGCGAAACGTCCCGCCATCAATCCGACGGCGGCGGACTCGACATAGCCCTCGCAGCCGGTGATCTGGCCTGCAAACCGCACGTTCGGTCGAACTTTCAGGCGCAGCGTGGCGTCGAGAAGCACCGGCGAGTTGAGGTAGGTGTTCCGGTGTAGCCCGCCGAGTCGGGCGAACTCGGCGTTTTCGAGCCCGGGAATCATCCGGAGCACGGCGCCTTGCGCGCCGTATTTCAGCTTCGTCTGGAAGCCGACGATGTTGTAGAGCGTGCCGAGCGCATTGTCCTGGCGCAACTGCACGACCGCATAGGCCTTCACGTCGGGCTGATGCGCATTGGTGAGGCCCATCGGCTTCATCGGGCCATGGCGCAAGGTCTCTGGTCCGCGCTCGGCCATCACCTCGATCGGCAGGCAGCCATCGAAATAGGGCGTGCCCTCCCATTCCTTGAACTCGGCGCGGTCGCCCTCGACGAGGGCGGCCACGAAACGCTCATAGGTGTCCTTGTCGAGAGGACAGTTGATGTAATCCTTGCCGGTGCCGCCCGGTCCGACCTTGTCGTAGCGCGACTGGAACCAGGCCTTGTCCATATCGATCGAATCGAAATGCACGATCGGCGCAATGGCATCGAAGAAGGCAAGGGCATCCGACCCGGTCGCCTCGGCGATGGAAGCGGCGAGCGAGGGCGCCGTCAACGGTCCGGTCGCGACGATCGCCGGCCCCCATTCTGCTGGCGGCAATCCTTCGACCTCACCGCGATCCACGGTGATCAGCGGATGGCCCTCTATCGCGGCGGAAACACCCTGCGAGAAGCCTTCACGATCGACTGCAAGGGCGCTGCCTGCGGGCACTTGGTGGGCATCCGCGCAGCGCATGATCAGCGAGCCCGCAAGCCGCATTTCGGCGTGCAGCACGCCGACCGCGTTGCCGGTCGCGTCGTCGGAGCGGAACGAATTGGAGCAGACGAGTTCGGCCAGCCCATCGGTCTTGTGCGCTTCGGTGCCGCGCACCGGGCGCATCTCATGCAGAACGACCGGAACACCGGCTTCGGCGATCTGCCATGCGGCCTCGGAGCCCGCGAGGCCGCCACCAACGACGTGAACCGGCGAGCGGATATCTGAGCGCTCGTAAGCGCCGTGGGGGAGGAATGTTTTTGACATGGGTTCAATCTAGCAATCCCGGCCGTCCGCCGAAAGACGTCACCGTGCGTTGGTCGCGGCGAAAGGTCGACCGCGTGGCTGTAAGAGGGCACAGTGGCTACCGTCAGAACCCAGCGGGCAGGGCGAAAGAGGTCAGTCCGACGACGCCTGGGGGGACAAATTCAGCCAGGGCCTCGTCGATAGGCTTCACGATTCCTTGTGGGCTACTCCGCTTGCCCTGTCGTGGGCAGGTTGAGCCCAGCTAGATTAAAAGGCGTTTGCAGACCGTTTGCGTCCATTAAGAAACTGCGGGCCGTTCGGGCAGCGGGCCGTTCGCGCAGCGGATCGACGACCACACCAGGCCTTGGGGCGGGGCGGTATTGGAAGATGGGAGTGATAATCAATGAGCGGAACGAGGGACGGCGCACTGGCGCGGATCGGCGGCTATTTCGACGACGGCGGATTTCTGAGCGATCTGTCCCGGCTGGTGGCACACGAGACCGAAAGCCAGAATCCGGCACGCAAGGCAGAGCTGAAGCGCTATCTCGTTGAGGAGATGCTGCCGCTTCTGGAAGCCCTCGGCTGTAAGATCGAGATTTTCGAAAATGCCGATCCCAGAGGCGGGCCGTTCTTGATCGGCGAGCGGATCGAGGACGCAGCCTACGAGACGGTTCTGACCTATGGCCATGGCGATGTCATCCACGCGCAGACCGAACAATGGCGAGAGGGGCTCCATCCGTTCGAAGTTGTGGTCGAAGGAAATCGCGCCTACGGCCGCGGGACTGCCGACAACAAGGGTCAGCATCTCATCAACCTCATGGCGCTGAAGACGATCGTCGAAGAGCGTGACCGTCTGGGGTTTAATCTGAAGGTGATCATCGAAATGGCAGAGGAGACGGGCTCGGCTGGCTTGCCCGAGTTCTTCCAAGCTCAGACGAAAAGGCTTGCGGCCGACGTGCTCATCGCGTCGGACGGTCCGCGCATCCAATCCGACCGTCCGACGCTCTTCATGGGAAGCCGCGGCTGCGTCAATTTCGACCTGAAAATCGCCTATCGCAACGGCGCCCATCATTCGGGCAACTGGGGAGGGCTCCTCAGGGATCCCGCGACCCGGCTCGCCCATGCAATTGCCTCCATCGTCGATGCGCGGGGCCAAATTCTAATTCCCGAATGGCGGCCTGACAGCCTGACGCCAAAGATCCGGGAAGCGATTGCCGACTGTCCGCTCGGGGAGCGCGAGCCTCCAATCGACGAAGATTGGGGTGAGGAGAGCCTGACGCCCGCAGAGCGCGTCTTCGGATGGAACTCATTTGCCGTGCTGGCGATGAAGAGCGGCGTTCCGGAAGCGCCCGTCAACGCCATTTCCGGCCACGCGGTCGCGCATTGCCAGTTGCGCTATGTCGTCGGGACAGATCCTGACGACATATTGCCGGCGCTGCGGCGCCATCTCGACACGCACAGCTTCGCCGACGTCAACGTGACCCCGGCGGACCGGGTGTTTTTCAAGGCGACGCGGCTCGATCCGGACCATCCTTGGGTGACACGTGTGAAGGAATCGATCGAGCGGACGACGGGCGTTGCTCCCGTCGTTCAACCCAATCTCGCCGGTTCGTTGCCCAATGACAGCTTTACGGAAATTCTCGGTCTGCCGACGGTCTGGGTGCCCCATTCCTATCCTGGCTGTTCGCAGCACGCGCCCGACGAGCACGTTCTTCTCGACACCTGCCGCTCAGCGCTGCAGCTGATGACGGGGCTCTTCTGGGATATCGGCGAAGCACGGCCGCAAGCGTAAATAACCGCGGTCGCAACGTCCTTTGCTCGCCCTCCCTTCAGTCGATCTGGATTGACAGGTCTGGCGGTCTCGTCGATCTTAGATCGATCCAAATTCGCGATGGCGGGGAAACTTGGTGGCAACTCGACCCACTAAAGCCAACAGGCGCATCACTTTGCTCGATGTCGCCAAGGAGGCCGGCGTGTCCCGTGCGACGGCCTCGCTGGTCGTTCGGCAAAGTGCGCTTGTCGGGCGGGCGACCCGAGACCGGGTCGAGGCGGTCATGCGCAATATGGGTTACGTCTATAATCTGAGCGCGGCGCAACTCCGTCGGGGCACGAGCCATACGGTCGGGGTGATCTTGCCGAATCTCGTTAACCCCTTCTTTGCCGACATGCTGGCGGGCGTGGAGACCGTTCTCGATGGCAGGAACATGGCGATCATGCTGGCCAACACCCGCGAAGATCTCGTCAAGCAGGATGCGTTCGTCAAACGCATGCGTGAGCACGACGTCGATGGCATCATCATCTGCGCGGCTGCGGGGACCGACGAGACCTTTCTGGAGACGACCGGTCGCTTCGGATTGACAGTCGTCCAGGCTCTGCGGCGGATCTCGCCGGAGGCGGCCGATTACGCGGGGATGGACTATGCCTCAGGGATGGGGCAGGCGGTTCGACACCTTCGCGAAAGGGGGCATCGGCGGATCGTCTTCGTGGCCGGAGACAAGCACCATTCCGCGTATCGCGATCGGCTCGCCGGCTTTTGCGAAGCCATGCCGGAGGACAGCCAGAATGCCGTGCTCGAAGTTCCTCTGACGCACGCCGA
>JBBSUS010000179.1:0-5639 GCA_038234195.1 Hyphomicrobiales bacterium
ATGGCTCTTGCGCATTGCTCCGGAGAGGCACACGTTACGTCTTGGTAATGTGTGGGAGGTGACAGACATGACCGTACGCCAAATTCTGGAGTCCAAGGGCCGCGAGGTGGTGACCCACCATCCGGATGCGACGCTGGAAGAGATCACGAAAATCCTGTCGCAAAAGCGTATCGGCGCGATCGTTCTTATGGACGACAACGGCCGCGTCGCCGGCATCATTTCCGAACGCGACGTCGTGCGCGTTATCGGCAGCACCGGCGTTTCCGCCATGTCGCAGCCGACCCGCGAGATCATGACAATGAAGGTCAAGACTTGCGACGAGGCGACGTCGGTCAATCAGGCGATGGAAATGATGACTCGCGGCCGATTCCGGCATCTGCCGGTCTGCGAGGATGGACGGCTGGTCGGCCTGATCTCGATCGGCGACGTCGTCAAGCGTCGGATCGAGGATGCCGAGCGGGAAGCGCGGGACATGCGCGAGTATATCGCTGCGGGTTGAGGCTGCTTTCTGAACGAAACGGCGGTCCGCTGGCTCAATCGATCGTCTGTTTCTGCGCTTTTTTTGTGCCATGCGCGCAATCGGTGCCGAATTGCGCGCATGCCTGAATGGGAAACGGCAAGAAAATAAAGACGACCTGAGACGCAGGAATATCCCGGCGGCTCAATCGACTGAGTGGGACACCTGCGTTTCCGTCATGCGACGGATTTCGGCGATGCGACTGACGGTCGCATCATAGCCGAGCGCGATGGCCTCCTCGGCACGGAAGAACTCCGACATGCCGATGTCGCGCACCCGTGGCTGAAGGGACAGATCGGGCGGATCACCGGCGAGGCGCGCGCGCGAAATGCGGTCCTGGATGATGTTGAAGGCGTCGACCATCGAGCGGGCAATGCCGAGCTTTTCACGCCTTTGGGCCACGTCGTGGGGCATATCGGCCATGGCCGTCGCGATCGCTTTGCTGGTCCCGAGATCATCGGCTGGATCGCCATCGTTCGAGGCCCGCATGCGCAGGATCGCGGCGCGGCCGAAGAGATCGTAGTGCAGGTTCACCGCAACGACGAACTGCTGCTCGTAGGCCCTGCAGACGTTGACCGGCACCGGGTTGACCAAGGCGCCGTCCATCAGGCGGCGGCCGCTGCAGGTGACCGGTTCGAACACGCCGGGCAGGGCGTAGGACGCGCGCATGGCCAGGACCAGCGAGCCGGAGTCGATCCAGACCTCGTGACCATTGCGCGCTTCGGTCGCGACACAGACCAGCGGACGGTCGAGATCCTCGATGTTGATGTCGTGCAACGTATCGGCAAGCCGCTTCGATAGACGCCGACCGCCGATCAGCCCGCCACCGCCAAACCTGAAGTCGAGAAAACGAATGAGGCCGCGACGGGTCAGCGAACGGGCGAAAGCCTCGAGCTCGTCCAGCCGGCCGGCAAGATAGCAACCGCCGACCAACGCGCCGATCGACGTGCCGGCGATCATCGTCACGGGGATCTTCGCCTCGTCCAATGCGCGCAAGACACCGATATGGGCCCAGCCGCGCGCCGCGCCACCGCCGAGCGCGAGGGCGATGCCGGGCTGCCTTGCCGGAGCGGTACGAGAACGCTCACGTGGTGCCGGCGACGCCTCGGCATCACCGTTGCGATCTTTGAGACCACCCTCGCGCCATCCAAAAACCCGTTCGAGCATGCTGCGTCGTCCCGGCTGTTCTCCGTCGTATCGAAACCGATCATGCACGAAAGGCTTCACCAGCGTGTTAAGCTGGCTGTGGGCCGTTCTGGCTTAGTCCTCTCGAACCCGGATGGCCGTCGATCTCGAGCGTGAAACCATCGGCAGAGAGCTTGCGGAAGAAACAGGTCGGCCGGCCCGTGTGGCAGGTTTCTTCGGGCTTGGCGACATCGACCTTGAGCCAGATGGCGTCCTGGTCGCAATCCACGCGGAGTTCGCGCACCGTCTGCAGGGCGCCGGAGGTCTCCCCCTTCTTCCAGAGGGTATTTCGCGAGCGCGACCAGTAATGAGCGATACCCGTCTGGATGGTCGCTGCGAGCGCTTCGGCGTTCATATGCGCAACCATCAGGGGCTCGCGTGATGCAGCATCAGTGACGACGGCGGTCACGAGCCCAGCCGCATCGAAGCGTGGGCGAAGCCTCAGACCTTCCTCCTGTTCGGCGGCAAGGGCAGCGGGGGCAGGGAACTCGGTTCGCGACGCCGGTTTGGCCGCGGTCACGCCGTTTTGCCGGACAGCTTCAGAAACCGGTCCTTCAGCGCCGCGTCCTCGGCGAATGCGCCGGTAAAGAACGTGGTGACGGTGGACGACCCCTTGGAACGGATTCCGCGCATGGACATGCACATATGCTCGGCGTCGATCATCACCGCGACGCCCTTGGGCTTCAAGAGGGACGCGATGGCCTGCGCAATCTGGGCGGTCATCGATTCCTGAGTTTGCAGGCGCCGTCCGTAGATGTCGACGAGGCGGGCGATCTTCGAAAGGCCCAGCACACGGCCTTCGGGCACATAGGCGACATGCGCCTTGCCGATGATCGGCACCATGTGGTGCTCGCAGTGTGAGTGAAAGTCGATGTCACGCACGAGCACCATGTCCTCGTAGCCCGAGACGTCCTCGAAGGTGCGGCCGAGAACGTCGCCGGCCTCGAGCCTGTAGCCTCCGAACAATTCTTCATAGGCTTTCACGACGCGAGCCGGGGTCTCCTTCAGACCCTCGCGGGTCGGGTCTTCGCCGATCCAGCGCAGAAGCGTGGTGACGGCTGCCTCCGCCTCGGCGCGACTTGGGCGTGCGTCCCCGACAGTGCCGCTAGCGGCGTCGAAACGGGCTTCGCCCAAACCGGGAACGGCCTCGGGGAATTTCTTGACGACGGCATCCATGTTTCCGGGCTCCGGTCTACGCGGAACGCGCGCGGCGATCCAAAGAGAGTGGCTGTCCGGCGCGCTCTGGTTGCGCGAGCCACCGGTTGCTGGAGAGATTTTCGTCACGTTCATCTCGTTTCGGCCCTTGCTCCAGATACTCTCGCTCACATCAGACGGCCGTGAAAGAGAGCAGCATCGGCAAGACTTTCGAACCGGCGCCACGACCCCTATATAAATTCCCGAAACGCGAAATGACAGGGCCGATGGCCAGTCTCGACGCAAGGGTCCCGATATGATCGACGATGTCTACAACGCCCGTATCCTGGAACTGGCCGGAAATATTCCCCGAATCGGCCGTCTGGATGCGCCCGATGCCAGCGCGACGGCCCATTCCAAGCTCTGCGGCTCGACCGTGACCATCGATCTTGCAGTGTCGAACGGTGTGGTCACCGATTTTGCCCATGAGGTGAAGGCCTGCGCGCTGGGCCAGGCCTCGTCCGCCGTCATGGCGAACCACGTTGTCGGCGCCACCACGGCCGAGTTGCGGGCGACCCGCGAGGTCCTTCTCGCTATGCTGAAGGAGAACGGTGCTCCGCCCACGGGCCGGTTCGAGGATCTGAAATATCTTGAGCCCGTGCGCGACTACAAGGCGCGTCACGCTTCGACGATGCTGACCTTCGATGCGGTTGTGGATGCGCTCGACCAGATCGAAGCCAAAGGCGAAAGCGCTGCGGCCTGACGAGAACGGCAATTTGAAAGGGACTGCGAGGATGCGACCGTCGGAAGCCCTGGCGAAGCACCGCGATGCCATCGTCGAGATCCTCGGACGCTATCCGGTTTCGAACCCGCGCGTCTTTGGATCCGTTGCCAGAGGCGAGGATACGGAAGAGAGCGATCTCGATATCATCGTAAAATTGCCTGCAGCGTACAAAATGCGAAATCGACTCGTTTATGGCTATGACGATGTTCTGGTCAGCGTCGTTGTGGACACCGGTCGCTGGGACATTCCTCCATTCAAAGTTCTAATCGAGGCTATTCTCACCGATGCCGGCGAAGACCTCTCGTAATTATTCCGGTCCCTGGCGCAAGACGCCCGGCCGACTTTTCGGCATCGGACTCGTGCGCCTCTACCAGTTGACGCTGTCTGGCTTCGTTGGCGGCCATTGCCGGCACCTGCCAACCTGCTCGGAATACGCCTACGAGGCGGTGGCGCGGCATGGGTTGTTGCACGGCGGCTGGCTGGCGGCAAAGCGCGTGTCGCGCTGCGGGCCCTGGGGCACGAGCGGCATCGACAACGTGCCGAAATGAGGTGCTGCCCGAGCTTTATTCCGCAAGCGGAATGCGCAACTGCTGGCCGGGAAAGATCACGTTCGGGTCGTCGATGAGGTGTGCGTTGGCCGACCGAATGATGAAGAACTGTCCAGGATCGCCGTAGAATTGCCGGGCGAGCGCCGACAGTGTGTCGCCGCGTTTTACGGTGTAGTTCCGAAAGCCGACATAGCCGGGCAGGATCAGCGGGCCGAAGAAGATCGGAACCGTGACGGTCGGTGGCGGCCCGTCGCCGCCCGCGGTGTCGTCCGAAAGGCTGAGGAACAGGCGCGGCAGCTGGAAGGCTGTGTCCGGTGGGATTTCGATCGATCCCTGAAACTGCCGGAGCGAGGTCGAGCCGGCGCCGAGGAAACCGTCCACGACGTCGTGGCCTTCGCCGACGCTGATGGTCAGCGTTCCTTCGAAACCGACGCCGTTGCCGGCGATGAGGATTGTCGATCCGACAAGGTCGAACGGCCGCGGCTGAAGCACTTCGATGTTCATCGAACTGGCTCCTTCACATGCACGCCACGGCCCAGTATATCCCGGCCACCTGTTTCGGCAAATCGCCCAGGTCCATTCGCTGGCACTGCCGGCCAAATATGAAAACCACCCGCGCTCGTTGGCGGGACTGGAACCTCAAGGAGCATGATGATGGCTGAGGCCGTTTCTCTCGTCTTTCCCGACAATTCGGTCAAAGAGTTCGTAGCTGGAATCACCGGCGCGGAGATCGCTGCCGGCATTTCCAAATCGCTCGCCAAAAAGTCCGTGGGCTATGCGCTCGACGGCGAGTTGCACGATCTGTCCGACCCTGTCGGGCGTTCCGGCCGGCTGGAGATCGTCACACGCGACGACCCTCGGGCGCTGGAGCTGATCCGGCACGACACGGCGCACGTTATGGCGCAGGCCGTGCAGGAGCTATGGCCCGGCACGCAGGTGACGATCGGCCCGGTGATCGAGAACGGCTTCTTCTACGACTTTGCCCGCGACATGCCTTTCACGCCTGACGATCTGCCGGTCATCGAGAAGAAGATGACGGAGATCATCCGCCGCAATGCGCCCTTCACCAAGGAGGTCTGGTCGCGCGAGAAGGCCAAACAGGTGTTTGCCGACAAGGGCGAGGCGTACAAGGTCGAGTTGGTCGATGCGATTCCGGAAGGCCAGGATCTCAAGATCTACAGCCAGGGCGACTGGTTCGACCTGTGCCGTGGGCCGCATATGGCGTCGACGGGACAGATCGGAGATGCCTTCAAGCTGATGAAGGTGGCGGGCGCCTATTGGCGCGGCGATTCGAACAACCCGATGCTGACGCGCATCTACGGGACGGCCTGGCAGACGCAGGATCAGCTCAAGGCCTATCTCCACATGCTGGAGGAGGCCGAGAAGCGCGACCATCGCCGCCTCGGGCGCGAGATGGATCTCTTTCATTTCCAGGAGGACGCGCCCGGAACGGTGTTCTGGCATCCCAAGG
>JBBSUS010000180.1:0-5635 GCA_038234195.1 Hyphomicrobiales bacterium
CAGTTAACCACTGGCGTTTACCTTCTTCGTTAAGGTTATGGTCCGATCCAATCCCGGCGACCGCCTGAACCGGAGATGTTCGCTGTGAAACAACGACTCCTTACGACAGTGGCTGTCCTCGGCCTGGTGTCGAGCTTTGCAACGATCGGTCATGCGGCCGATCTGATCGAGCCCGCTTACATTCCGCCTGCGCCGCCGTTGCCCGTCGAGGTCATCTCGACCTCGGGTTGGTATTTGCGTGGCGACGTTGGCTACGTGTTCTCGCGTGAAGGCGAGGGCGACTACAGCTATGTCCAGAGCGATGGCTTTACCGGTCGCGATTTTCTGCAGCGTCAGCACTACGATAGTTTCAAGACCGATAGCGCCTTCTATGCCGGCGGTGGTCTGGGCTATCGTCTGAACGATTTTGCTCGGTTCGACGTGACGGCGGACTATTTCTCTTCGGATCTTCGCGGTACCTCCAATTGCGTGGGTTATGCCTCTTCGACCTGCAAGTACGACGACAGTTCCAGCGTCGACATCTGGACCGTCATGGCCAACGCCTATGTCGATTTCTACCGCTCGGGTCGCTTCTCGACCTATGTCGGTGCCGGCGCGGGTGGCGCTTACGTGAATTACGGCAATCTGAAGAACAAGTATTCCTGCTCGGATCAGAACATCTTCGGCGGTGGGCTCTGCGGGGAGACCTTCACCCATGAAGGCTACGCGAAATGGCGTTTCGCCGCGTCGCTCATGGCCGGTGCCACCTTTGACATCACCGAGCATCTGAAGTTCGACGCCGGCTACAAATACACCCGCATTTCCTCGGGCGATGCGTTCGGCTTTGACCAGATCGACACGTCCAACGGCTATAGCGGCGTGCAGGGTCGCGACCACGGCTTCGACATCCACACGATCCGCGCGGGCCTGCGCTACGAGTTCGGTGGCGCCGACGGGTTCGGGTTCGGCAAGGGCAAGGCGCCGATGTATGCCGAAGCTCCGCTCTACAACGAGCCCGCTCCCGACTACGGTCCGGCTCCGGTCTACAAGTAAGCTTTCAGGCCCTCGGGCCGATCTGCCACAACCATCTGCGGCCGCCGTTTCCTTGGAAACGGCGGCCGTTCGCGTCTGCTCGAAGGCTCTTTTCAGGACAATGCTTCGCGGCGTTTCGCAAGGTTGCGCGATTCAAAGCTCCGCACATGACGGCGACGCTTCGATATCAGGGTTAAGAAACAGGGTTAAGCGATCCTTAAGGGTTTGCTGCGAGTCTGCTGTAACGAAGGATTTGCAGCGCAATCTGCGACGCGACACTAAACGGAAGACAGCGCCATGATTTCGATCCGGATGCTCCTCGCCAGCACCGCAGCCCTTGGAACTCTGGTCTCATCGGCCGTGGCCGCCGACCTGCCGCCGATCTACGACACGCCACTTTATCAATCGGTGCCGGAGGTCCAGCCGGTCGAGATCGGCAGCGGGTGGTACCTGCGCGGCGACGTCGGCTACGGGTTCAAGAGCAAGACCGACAGCGATTGGTCGATCCAGCGATCGGATGGCGTGACGACGAACGCCTTCGACCAAGGCACCTATCGCGATCTCGACGTTGGAAGCGATGTCCAGTTCGCCATCGGCGCCGGTTACCGATTCACCGACTATCTGCGCGGCGACGTCACGGCGAGCCGGTGGACTGCCGACGCGGCGCTGGCCGCCGGCGCCTCCACCCTGGCCGGCGTCGATAACCGCGGCGCCGATATGACCGGTTACGAGTTGATGGCAAACGCCTATGCCGATCTCGGGACCTTCGTCGGCTTTACGCCTTATCTCGGTGCTGGCGCCGGCGCGACGAAACTCAAGGTTTCCGAGACTTCCTGCTCGTTGAACGGCGGGGCATGCGATCTTGGCGGGACCTATCGGTACGCCTCCACGGATTCCGACGACTGGCGCTTCACCTATTCGCTGATGGCAGGCCTCGCCTACGACCTGTCGACCAATCTCAAACTCGACGTCGGGTACAAATTCACCGATGTCGCCGGAGCCTCCTATCCTTCGTCGACTGCGACCAATCGCTTGACAGGCGAGGAATATCGCCGCCAGCAGACCGACGACGGATTCCAGCGCCACGCCGTGACGGTCGGCTTGCGCTATTCGCTCTGGTAGGCGTCTCAAGCGCGCGTCAACGGACAGCGGCGAAGTCGAGGAGAGGGTGGCGAGCGAAAGCTGCGCCGCCCTTTTCGCATTCTGCCCGTTGGCAAGCTTGACCATTTTCCTTTGAGCTGGCCGCGCGTGTTCAATGATTGCGGCCGGTCGATTTTGCAAAGATGCCGCTTGACGCCTCGCCGTCGACAGGAGTAGCCCGGTCAGTGGGACACGCCTCCCCAACGAGGCGCTTCTATCTGTGAGGGTAGCTTAAGATGGCACACACTTCGAAGCCGGATTTTCGTCCGGCCAAGCCCCGATTCTCGTCCGGCCCCTGCGCCAAGCGACCCGGATGGTCGCTGAAGGCGCTAGAAGACGCGGCCCTCGGCCGCTCGCATCGCGCCAAGATCGGGAAGACAAAGCTCCAGCAGGCGATCGACCAAACCCGCGAGATTCTCGGGGTTCCCGCCGACTATCGAATCGGCATCGTGCCGGCGTCCGACACCGGCGCCGTCGAGATGGCGATGTGGTCGCTGCTCGGCGCCCGTGGCGTTGACATGGTCGCTTGGGAATCCTTCGGCTCCGGCTGGGTGACCGATACGGTCAAGCAGCTCAAGCTCGACGACACGCGGATTTTCGAAGCGCCCTACGGTGAGATCGTCGACTTTTCGCAGGTCGATTTCGACCGCGACGTCGTCTTCACCTGGAATGGCACCACGTCCGGTGTGAAGATGCCGAACGGCGACATGATCCCTGCCGACCGCGCCGGTCTGACGATCTGCGACGCGACCTCCGCGGCCTTTGCCCAGGACCTGCCGTTCGACAAGCTCGATGTGGTCACCTTCTCTTGGCAGAAGGTGATGGGCGGCGAGGCGGCCCATGGGATGCTGATCCTGTCACCCCGCGCGGTCGAGCGGCTGGAAAGCCACAAGCCGTCATGGCCGTTGCCGAAGATTTTCCGCATGACCAAGGGCGGCAAGCTCATCGAGGGTATCTTCAAGGGCGAGACGATCAACACGCCCTCGATGCTGTGCGTCGAGGATTATCTGGACGCGCTCGCGTGGGGCCAGTCGATCGGTGGACTGCCGGCGCTGAAGAAGCGCGCCGACGCGAACCTCGCGGTCGTCGAGAGCTTCGTCGAGAACAACCCGTTCCTGGCGTTTCTGGCGACGGACAAGGCAATCCGCTCCAACACGTCAGTCTGCCTGACATTCGCCGATCCGGCGGTGGCGAATTTGCCCGACGATGCGCAGAACGCGTTCTCCAAGGCGGTTGTCTCCATGCTGGAGAAGGAAGGCGTCGCGCTCGATATCGGGGCCTATCGCGACGCGCCCGCAGGTCTTCGCATCTGGTGCGGCGCAACAGTCGAGACGTCCGATCTCATCGCCCTGATGCCCTGGATCGAATGGGCGTTCGAGGCGCAGAAGGCCGAGCTTTCGAAAGCGGCCTGAGCTGCTCCTCCGAATGGAGCGCCATTTCTCTCCCGCTTGCGGGGGGAGGGTGGACGTCGCGGAGCGACGGACGGGTGAGGGTCTCGTAGGGCTCCAACCTTCGAAAATTTCAATGCTCCCGCCCTACGAAGCCCTCATCCGGTCCCTCGGACCACCTTCTCCCGCAAGCGGGAGAAGAACAGGTCGCGGCCTTCGCCGAACCTCACCGATTTCCATCGAACCCTTTCCGCGACGGCGGATCACCGCGTCGCCACACATCCAAAGGACTATCCCCATGGCACCCCGTGTTCTCGTTTCCGACAAGCTTTCCAAGACGGCCGTTCAGGTCTTTGCCGACCGCGGCGTCGCGGTCGATTATCTGCCCGACCTCGGCAAGGACAAGGACAAGCTGCTCGAAGTCATCGGCCAGTACGACGGCCTCGCCATCCGCTCGGCGACCAAGGCGACAGAAAAGATCATCGCTGCTGCGGCCAAGCTGAAGGTCATCGGGCGCGCCGGCATCGGCGTCGACAATGTCGATATTCCGGCGGCGAGCCGGAAGGGCATCATCGTGATGAACACGCCCTTCGGCAATTCGATCACCACCGCCGAGCATGCGATCGCCCTGATCTTCGCCGTTGCCCGACAACTGCCTGCCGCCGACGCCTCTACCCAGGCCGGCAAGTGGGAAAAGAACCGCTTCATGGGCACCGAGATCACCGCCAAGACGCTCGGCATCATCGGCTGCGGCAATATCGGCGCCATCGTCGCCAGCCGCGCCGTCGGCCTGAAGATGCGCGTCATCGCCTTCGATCCATTCCTGTCGGCCGAACGGGCTGCGCAGCTCGGCATCGAGAAGGTCGAACTCGACGACCTTCTGAAGCGCGCCGACTTCATCACCCTGCACACGCCGATGACCGACAAGACCCGCGGCATCATCGACGCCAGCGCCATCGCCAAGATGAAGGACGGCGTTCGCATCATCAATTGCGCCCGCGGCGGCCTCGTCGTCGAGGCTGATCTCGCCGCGGCGATCAAGTCCGGCAAGGTGGGCGGTGCCGGCTTCGACGTGTTCGAGACCGAGCCGGCGATCGATTCGCCGCTATTCGGCCTCGAAAACGTCGTCTGCACCCCGCATCTGGGCGCCTCGACCGAAGAGGCTCAGGAGAATGTCGCGATCCAGGTCGCCGAGCAGATGTCGGATTTCCTGATGCGCGGTGCGGTCTCCAACGCCATCAACATGCCGTCGATCACCGCCGAGGAAGCGCCGATCCTGACGCCCTTTGTCAAGCTTGCCGAATGCCTCGGTGCCTTCGTCGGCCAGGTGACCGATGAGCCGATCAAGTCGGTCGAGATCGTCTATGACGGCTCGGTCGCGGCGATGAACACGAAGGCCCTGACCAGCGCGGCGCTGGCCGGGCTGATCAAGAGCCAGGTTGCCGACGTCAACATGGTTTCGGCGCCGATCATGGTGAAGGAGCGCGGCATCCAGGTGACGGAGTCGCGCCGCGACAAATCCGGTGTGTTCGATTCCTACGTCAAGCTGACGGTGACCACGGAGAAGCAGACCCGCTCGGTTGCCGGTACGGTCTTCTCTGACGGCAAGCCGCGCTTCATCCAGATCAAGGGCATCAATCTCGACGCCGAGATCGGTCGTGACATGGTCTACACCACCAACAACGATGCCCCCGGCATCATCGGCCTGCTCGGCACTGTCTTCGGCAAGGCCGGCGTCAACATCGCCAACTTCCAGCTCGGACGCGACAAGCGCGGCGGCAACGCCATCGCGCTGCTCTACGTTGATTCACCGGTGCCGGAAGCAGTGCTCGATTCGGTGCGTGCCAACAAGGAAATCGCCAGCGCCAAGCCGCTGCGCTTCGATGTGGTCGACAGCCTCGACTGATCGCGTACGGCCGAGACGAAATACCTCCCAAGGTGAAGACGGGTGCGTCGGCGAGAATGCCGGCGCACTTTTCTGTTTCGGCAATGACGTATCAGCGTTGCCGGTCTGGTTCGGGCTTCGGTGTCGCCCTGTCCGACGGGCATCGACGTGCGCTCAAGGCATGCTTGCGGTAGACTCGCATTTGTATCGA
>JBBSUS010000181.1:0-5632 GCA_038234195.1 Hyphomicrobiales bacterium
AAGCTTCTGGAATGCGATGCGTATCGAACGCCTCTCGCGCCGCTTGCGCCGATCCGACGCCAGATCGAGACCGCCGGGGGCCTCATCCTTGCGACCGATCTGTTGGAGCAGGCACTGGTCGATCCCGCAGCGAGCCGCGCCGCTTGAAGCCTGGACGGCCGGAACGACCATAACGCGCCCGCGGTCACGGTGAGTTCGCCCTGCAGATCGATGTGAAACTGGCGCGCACAAGATCGGCGAAGGCCTCGAAATCGCGTCGCCGCGCGGTCGAGGGTCGAAAGGCCAAGGCAATCGTGCGCGACGGCGCAGGGTCGGTGAACGGCAGCACCGCGATGCCGCCGCGCCGGAGTTCGTCGGGCACGGCCATCTCCGGGATCAGGGTCGCGCCGAGCCCGCCCGACACCATGCGCAAGATCGTCGTGAGGCTCGTCGCGCCGAGCGCAGCGCCCGCCGCGGTTTCGCCGGCCTCACGGGCGCCCGCGATCCGGCAGACTTCCAGCGCGTGGGCGCGCAGGCAATGACCCTCTTCAAGCAGGATCAGTCGCTCCCCCCGGAGCGCTCGGGGCAGCACCGGCGTCCTGATCGCATTGGCCCGCGCGGCCGGAACGGCCAGGAAGAACCGATCCTCGAACAGGGCGATCGTTTCGAGGCCGGCATCATCGACCGGCAGTGCGATCAAAGCGCAGTCGATTTCGCCTGCCGCAAGATCGGCGAACAACCGGTCGGTGACGCTCTCGCGGATCTCGCAGGTGAGATCCGGGTGGCGGGTTGAAAGTTCGCCAAGCAGCGCCGGCAAAAGATAGGGCGCGACCGAGGCGATGATGCCGAGCCGCAGGCGTCGAACCAGCGGCTCTTCGCCGGCCGTTGCGAGGCTCTCGAGCTCGGCGACCTCGTTGAGGATATGCCGGACCCGGGCGGCGACCGACTGCCCGTCGCTGGTCAGGCCGACACCGGACGCACCGCGCGAAAACAGCGGCCCGCCGAAAAACCTCTCCATCTGCGCGATCTGCGCCGACAGGGCCGGCTGGCTGATGTTGAGCCGCTTGGCCGCCCGGCCGAAGTGCATCGTCTCGCTGAGCGCCTGAAAATAGCGCAACTGCCGAATGGTGATCATCGTGATAAGATAAACTGATTATGATCGCTTGGAAATACGATTGGAGATTATGGCGCCAACGCTTATCTTGAAGATTGGAATTGTTCGAGGCATCAACCCATTCAGACCGCACACAGACGAAGGGAGGCCTTTCATGGCTGATCGCAAGACTTTGAGGACGTCGGCCGGCGCGCCGTGGCCGAACAATCAGGATTCGCTCTCCGCCGGAGAAAAAGGTCCGTTGCTCCTGCAGGATTACCAGCTGATCGAGAAGCTGGCTCACCAGAACCGCGAGCGAATCCCCGAGCGTGCGGTCCACGCCAAAGGCTGGGGCGCCCATGGCAAGATGGTCATCACCCAGGACATCTCGAAATACACCAAGGCCAAGTGTCTTCAGATGGGCGCCGAGACGCCGATGCTGGCGCGCTTCTCGACCGTCGCCGGCGAGGCCGGGGCTGCCGATCACGAGCGCGACGTGCGCGGCTTCTCGCTGAAATTCTATACCGAGGACGGCAATTGGGACATGGTCGGCAACAACACGCCGGTGTTCTTCGTCCGCGACCCCTACAAGGTCCCCGACTTCATCCACACCCAGAAGCGCCATCCGAAGACCAACATGCGCTCGCCGACCGCCATGTTCGACTTCTGGGGCCTGTCGCCCGAGGCCCTGCATCAGGTGACGATTCTGATGTCCGACCGCGGCCTGCCGCAGTCGCCCATGCAGATGAACGGCTACGGCTCGCACACCTTCTCGCTGTGGAACGACGCCGGCGAGCGCTATTGGGTGAAGTTCCACTACAAGACCGAACAGGGCCATGCCTGGTATTCGAACGGCGAGGCCGAGACCATCATCGGCAAGACCCGCGAGGGCTATCAGGAGCGTCTCTTCAACACGATCGAGAACGGCAATTTCCCGCGCTGGAAGTTCCAGATCCAGATAATGCCGGAACTCGACGCCGAAAAGTGTGACTTCAACCCGTTCGATCTGACCAAGGTCTGGCCGCACGACGAATTCCCGATGATCGACGTCGGCTACATCGAGTTGAACCGCAATGCGGACAATTACTTCGCCGAAATCGAAAATGCTGCCTTTTCGCCCTCGAACGTCGTTCCGGGCATCTCCTGGTCGCCGGACAAGATGTTGCAGGCGCGGGTGTTTTCCTATGCTGATGCCCACCGCTACAGGCTCGGAACCCACTACGACTCGATCCCGGTGAACCGGCCGAGGGTCGAAGTGCACAACTACCACAAGGACGGCGAGATGAACGTCTATGGCGGCGTTCGCACCGGCAACGAGAACGCCTATTACGAGCCGAACTCCTATGCCGACGAGGGCGCAGCGGTCGAGGATCGCTCGGCGCAGGAGCCGCCGCTGCGGATCTCCGGCGATGCCGCCCGTTATGATCACACCCAGTACGACGATTACAAGCAGGTCGCCGATCTGGTCATGAAGGTGATGGACGCGGATGAGCGCCAGCGCCTCTACGCCAACATGGGCGGCGCCATGGCGGGCATACCGGGCCCGATCGCGGAACGCTGGCTGGGCCACCTGAAGCAGGTGCACGCAGATTACGAGGCCGGCGTGCGAAAGGCGTGGAACGAGGCCAATGCCGATGCCGGCTACGACCCGAACGGCCTGCCGGTCACCGACAAGACGCCGCAACAGACCTCCGGCAACAATGGCCAGAACCGTCCGCAAGCGGCCGAATAACCGGGCACTCTTGCAGCAGAGCCATCGAAAGGGCCGGAGCCGGGAGCTTCGGCCCTTTTTTGAAGCGGTTCGCCATCGCGCGCCACACGGCCTGGATATGCGAAGCCGCCTGTTCGGCGGCTGAACGCGTCGGTGGCGTTGTCGCAAAGCGTGACAAGCCGACAAAAGGCGTGCCACAAGCACGGCCCACGTCTTCTTCATTCCGAAAGTCTTGCCATGCGCCTCGGCGGCCGGCTGTCCGCAGCCATTGAAATCCTGTCCGACGTCGACGCCCGTCGCCGGCCCGTCGCCGATGCCTTGAAGGATTGGGGACTTTCCCACCGCTTTGCCGGCTCAGGCGACCGCGCCGCGATCGGCAATCTCGTCTACGATGTATTGCGCCGCAAGCGCACGCTGGCCTTTCGCATGGGCGCCGATGCACCGGCCGCTCTCGTCATCGGTGCGGCGCTGGACGGGCTGGGTCTGACGCCCGAAACACTGACCCAATCTCTCGACGGCGATCGCTACGCGCCGGAGTTGCCGGCACCGGAAAGCCTCGCAGCGTTCCGCTCGCGTGATCTTGCCGATGCCGAGCCGGCAGTCCGGGCCGACGTGCCGGACTGGCTGGGCACGAAATTCGAGGCCGCCTTCGGAGAAAATTGGGCGGAGGAAGCGTCGGCCCTGTCCGATCGACCGCCGCTGGACCTGCGGGTCAACACGCTGAAAGCGAACCGCGACAAGGTGCTGGCCGCCCTTTCGCCCTTTGCCGCCGCGCCGACCGCGATCTCGACGACCGGCCTGCGCATCGCGCCGATAGAGGGCGCCGGGCGGCATCCGAACGTGCAGATCGAGGCAGGTTTCCAGAAGGGCTGGTTCGAGATCCAGGACGAGGGCTCGCAGATCGTGGCGCTGCTGGCCGGCGCACGAGCCGGCGAGCAGGTGCTGGACCTTTGCGCCGGTGCCGGCGGCAAGAGCCTGGCTCTGGCGGCTGCGATGGCCAACACCGGGCAGGTTCATGCCTTCGACAGCGATCGCCAGCGCCTGGCGCCGATCCACGAGCGCCTCAAGCGCGCCGAGGTCCGCAACGTTCAGGTCCATGACCCGCGCGACGATCTCGCCGACCTTCAAGGCCGCATGGACCTCGTCCTCATCGATGCCCCCTGCACCGGAACCGGCACCTGGCGGCGGCGCCCCGATGCCAAATGGCGCCTCGCCGAGCGGCAACTCGAAAAACGCACCGCAGAGCAGGACGCCGTGCTCGACCAGGCGGCGCCCTACGTCAAGTCAGGCGGCCGCCTCGTCTACATCACTTGTTCTCTGCTGCCCGAAGAGAACGAGGCGCGCATCAGCGCGTTTCTCGAACGGACCGACGGCTTTGCGGTGGCGGATGCCGAGACGGCATGGGAGCGTGCGTTTCCGGAAAGCACCGCCGCACCACGTCCCTTCCTTCTGCGCGCCGTCGGCAACGGGTCGGCCCTCGTGCTGACGCCTAAGACCTCGGGCACCGACGGTTTCTTCTTCTGCGAGCTGGTGCGCGGATGAACCCGGCCAAGGACAAGCGGGCACTCGTCGTCCTGCTGATGTTTCTTCTTCTCGCCGTCGGTGGCGGCGGGTTGATGGGCCTGACCGTCGACACCGGCGGCTGGTATGCCGACCTCGTCAAACCGAACTTCAACCCGCCGAATTGGCTGTTCGCGCCGGTCTGGACCACGCTCTACGTGCTGATCGGCATCGCCGGCTGGCGGGTCTGGAACGGCGGCGAACTCGCCGCTGCCCGCGTCTGGTGGCTGCAGATGGTGCTGAACTTCGCCTGGCCGCCGATCTTCTTCGCGGCTCAATGGACGGGCGTGGGCCTCGTCGTCATCCTGGCGTTGTTCGCCGCCATCGTCTGGTTCATCAACCTGACCATCCGCTCGGGCGATCGTGTCGCGGCAGGGCTGTTTTTGCCCTATGCCGCATGGGTGGCCTACGCTTCACTTCTCAATGGCGCCATCTGGTGGTTGAACTGATCCGCGGCCGATGATCGGCAGCATGGAAGCCGGAGACCGCGCCGCCGCATGACCGATCTCGATCCGACAAAGAGCGATCTGGCCACCGACGACATCGCGGGCGCGCGCGTGCTGTTCGTGATGGCGGCGAGCGCAGAATACGGCACGCATCTGAAGCAGCGAATCCATCCTCTGATGACCGGCGTCGGCCCGATCGAATCGGCTCTCGGCACCGGCGTTGCGCTTCACGCGCTGGAGCTTGCCGGTCGCCGGCCCGATCTCGTCGTGTCGCTCGGATCGGCCGGCTCGCGCACGCTGGAGCAGGGGGAGATCTACCAGGTGTCGTCCGTCGCCTGGCGTGACATCGATGCTTCGGCGCTCGGCTTCACCAAGGGCGTCACGCCGTTTCTCGACCACCCGGTACACATCAAGCTCGACGCACCGATCCCCAGCCTCCCTGCGGCCCGGCTCTCGACTGGCGCCGACATAGTGTCCGGCCCGAGATACGACGCGATCGATGCCGACATGGTCGACATGGAGACGTTTGCGGTCCTGCGCGCCTGCCAGCGCTTCGGCGTGCCGCTGATCGGACTGCGTGGCATTTCCGATGGCGCAAGCGATCTGCATCACTATGACGACTGGACGACACTTCTCCACATCATCGATGAAAAGCTCGCGGACGCGGTCGACCGGTTGGCGATCGCCATCGATTCGGGCCTCGTCGTGGCTTGACGCGCGCCTGCCAGGACGAGCCCCGCAAGGCTTCGTCGAGCCGGCGACGAGGCAGCGGCGGCAGCGACCGGTGGACGATGCGCGCCGGCGCGTTCGCGCTTGCAAAAATTGTGTTTTCTTGATCGGCGC
>JBBSUS010000182.1:0-5605 GCA_038234195.1 Hyphomicrobiales bacterium
AGATGGAGTTCTACGTCTACGAGACCGATGCGACGGTGAAGGCGAAGCACAGGCCGATCGTGATCATCACCTCGAACAACGAGAAGGAGCTGCCGGACGCCTTTCTGCGCCGCTGCTTCTTCCACTACATCCGGTTTCCCGATCCGGAGACGCTGCAGAAGATCGTCGACGTCCACCATCCGAACATCAAGCAGGAGCTGGTGCGGGCGGCGCTGACGCAGTTCTACGAGATTCGCGAGCAGGCGGGCGTCAAGAAGAAGCCCTCGACCTCGGAGGCGCTGGACTGGATTCGGCTGCTCGTCGCCGAAGACGTCGACGCCAAGGACCTCCGCGACAGTCCGACAAAGGCGTTACCGAGGCTGCACGGGGCCTTGCTCAAGAACGAGCAGGACGTGCATCTGTTCGAGCGTCTGGCGTTTCTGGCGCGGCGCCAGGGGTGATGTGGAGTTGAGAGCGATGATTGACATCCGGTTACTGCAGGCGAGCAACGAGGCGGACTGGCGGCGTCTCTGGACGGCGTATCTGGCGTTCTACGAGACCGCCGTGGCGGAAGAGGTCTACGCAACGACCTTGTCGCGGCTGCTTGGCGATGCGCCCTATGACCCATGCTGCCTTCTGGCGATCAGCGACGGTCGCCCTGTCGGGTTCGTCCACTATCTCGCGCATCGCCACTGCTGGCGCACAGAGAACGTCGTCTATCTGCAGGACCTCTTTGCGGACGCCTCCGTGCGCGGCGAGGGCATCGGGCGCAGGCTGATCGAGGCGGTGTATGCGGCTGCCGATGCAGCGGGCACGCCGACGGTCTACTGGATGACGCAGGAGTTCAACTATACCGGCCGCATGCTCTACGATCGGATCGGGACGAAAACACCGTTCATCAAGTACCAGCGATGACAGGCGCTTTCCTGGCGCCGATCTCGCTGAACGTCGAGACGTGCGATGGCCAGACCTGTCTTCCCGGACTGGCCATCGATTAGATTAGGCCGCCAGCAATTGCTCGATCTTGTTCAGCGGGTGGTTCGTCAAATCCTTGGCGATCTCGCCGACGATCTTGTCCGAGACCTCCTTGTGCCATTCACTCCTCAGCTCGCCGAGGGTGGCCGGCGATGCGACGACGACGAGTTTCTTGAAACGACCTTTGTGGGCCATCTTGTAGAGAATATCCGCGAGGTCCGAGGCAAAGCGCTCCTTGGCGAGTTCATGCCAGTCGGTATCCTGGACGGCAGAGACGTGATGACCGCCGCTGCCGCCGTCGGCCATGCGGCCGGGCCGGTTGGCGCTCTGCTCACGGTCGGGCGGATTATCAAGCTCCTCGACCCGCCTGATCTCGAAATTCGGCAATTCGTTGTCGCCGCGGTTTTCCAGGAACAGCGCCTTTCCACCATCGGCAATGAGGATCCAGGTTTCGTAATCGATCTTAACGTCGGACATTGCGTGTCTCCATCTCCGGCAGCATGTGCGGCCGTTGCAGGACAAAACGGTTCGGGCGGAGCGAAGTTCAGCGAGGCATGAACTTTTCGACGCTCGATCCGGGGCTTCTTGAACGCAGATCGCCTTCGAGCTCATGTCGCCTAGGCTTCCCGGTCGCTATGGCTTCACCACACGCTCCCCCATCCGCTCCACCTTTACCGCCGGTGCTTCGCCCCATCGCAGCCAAACCGATCGGTCTGGCGCACGGAACGATCAGCAAAAGGCATTTGAGGAGAGTGGGCGTTTCGTGTTGTTTCGTCGGCAGCCGATCCCTATCACGACGAGAGCCAAACTCATGCCAAAACACCCGATCTATCAGGTCGACGCCTTCACCGACCGGTTGTTCGCCGGCAATCCCGCCGCGGTCGTGCCGCTCGAGGCGTTCCCGCCGGACGCCGTAATGCTCGCGGTCGCGGCCGAGAACAATCTGGCGGAGACGGCCTATCTGGTGCCGGCCGGTGTGGCGCGCTGGGAACTGCGCTGGTTCACGCCGGCAATCGAGGTGCCGCTGTGCGGGGACGCGACGCTGGCGAGCGCCTACGTCTTGACCGAGGTGCTCGGCGAAAGCGCCGAGACGCTGACCTTCGTGACGCGGCAATCCGGCGAGCTCACCGTGACGCGGGGCTCGGACGGCTGGTACGCGATGCGGTTTCCGGTGCGGCGGCAGACCAAAACGATCGACCCGGATCAGGTTGCCGCGGCGCTCGGCGCAATGCCGCGCGAGGTCGTCGAATATGACGCGGTCGGCGAGGTGTCTTGGCTGGCGGTCTACGAGAACGAGGCGGCGGTTCGCGCCCTCGATCCCGATATGCGCGCCGTTGCCGGTCTTGCGCCGCGCAACATCATCGCAACGGCCAAGGGTGGCACCGGACCTGACGGGCCACTGGATTTCGTGTCGCGCATGTTCGCCCCGAAGGCGGGGATCGACGAGGATCCGGTGACCGGCTCGGCGCATTGCTCGCTGGTGCCGTTCTGGGCCGAACGGCTGGACCAGACGGAGTTCGTGGCGCGGCAGGTTTCGAAGCGCGGCGGCGACCTGAAGTGCCGGCTCGACGGCGACACCGTCGTCGTGTCCGGCCAAGCGGTGCTCTACATGACCGGCGAAATCGCCCTGCCGGATTGAGGTCGTGGTGGCTTGATCAGTCGGTTTGCGGCGATTGAAGAAACGCGCGCACCGGCGGCAGCGAACCGACGGGGTCCTCCTCAAAGGGCACATGGCCGAGATTGTCGAGAATCACGGTCTTTGAATGCGGGATCAGCCTGGCGTAGTCGGCGGCATTGTCGACCGGGATCATCTTGTCCTGCCGGCCCCAGAGCAGAAGGGTCGGCGCGTTGATCTTCGGCAGCACCTTTTCGGGATTCTGCAGCACCACCTGCCCCATCCGAGCGATCGTCGCGTCGCGGACGCCGGGTGCCAGCAGCAGGTCGTAATAACGCTGGACGGTCGCGTCGGTCAGCCTGGAGGGATCGGCGTAGGCGACCTTGAGGTTCATCCGCAGCAGCGACTTGGGCAATACGTATCGCATCAGCTTGACTGTGAAGGGCACGTCCGGACGCTTGCCGTATTCCAGGCCATGGCTGGCAAAACCGTCCGGCGAGATCAGGATGAGCTTGTCGACGCGATCAGGATGAGCCGCGGCAAACTCCCAGGCGAAGCGGCCGCCCATGGAATTGCCCAGAAGCGTTGCCTTGCGGATCGCCAGCTTGTCCATGAGCGCGCCGATGATGTGAAGCGTGCGCGGGTCAGAATAATCCCCGGTCGGGTCCGGGCCGGAGAGGCCGGCACCGGGAACGTCGAAACGCACGACGCGAAACTCCCCTTCGAGTGCCTTCGCCCACGGCTCGAAGGTATGGAGCGAAGAGGCGAAGCCATGCATCATCAGGATCGCGGGCGCGTCCTTCGGCCCGTCGTCGCGCACATGCAGGCGCACCCCGTCAATGGTGATCAGGTCCTTGGGCGAGCGCAGATAAGCGGTGGTGACCGCCTCGCGCGTTCGGTCAGGCGTGAAGAGCGCGCAGGCGCCGAGGGTCAAGAGCACCACGACGACGGATATCAGAACCAGTGAAAGCCGCATCGAAACTCCGGTGAAGCCGCAATTGACGGCACGCGACACCATCTGACCCGGCTCGGCTCCCGGTGACAAGCCCGTCTGGGAAATCGACGAAAATCGTGCCGGTTGCCGGTTCGCAATTGTCTACTCGACAGCCTCGGTCTGCTCGACGGCAGCGATCATCGCCATGATCGTCTTCGGCTCGCGCTCCAGGATGTTGAGGAGAACGCGCGCCGGACCGGTTGGATGGCGCCGCTTCTGCTCCCAGTTGCGCAATGTCGCCACCGGCACGCCGATCCGGACGGCAAGTTCGTCCTGGGTCAGGCCGAGATCGGAACGAAGCCTGGCGACGTCGGGCACCTTGATGGTGAAGCGGTGGACGGTGACCCCGGACGGGTCTCCCTGAAGATAGCGCAGGGCCTGTTCGAGGGATTCGGCAAGATGCTCGGCTTCTTCATCAGGCGTCTTCCGGGATTTCATGATGGCCCTCCTAAAACCCGAACAACCGTTTGAAAGCGTTGATCTTCTCTACTACATCAAACAAACGTTTGATCAGCTTAACCCTGGCCTCGCTGTGAGGTCGGAGTTCGACCAGAACAAGCTTCGAAATATCGTCTCTGATGGCGTAGAAAAAATCGCAAGCGGCGAAATTCCAAATCCAGAGCGCAGCGTTTTCGTCGTAGATTACCCCGATTGCAGGATCGCCGCTCAGGATCCCGATGAGCCGTTTTTTTTCCGTTTCCAGAAGACCATAGAGCGCGCAATCGAAAACAAATCGCTTCGTCTCGACGATCGTGATTTCCAGGCGGTCGACCATGCATGGCTATCCCTGGTACGCCATTGACGCAGTAGCATCAAGCTTCCTTCGCTTGTCAAACGAGCGGCGCGGTATCAACTCCCGGGTGCAAGCGAATTCTGCGCCTCTCATGTTTGCCTTTCGCTCCCGGCGCCCGACCCGCTGACATCAAGACCCACCTGCCCTATCCTCGCCCGGATGTTCCTGACCTTCTTCCTCAAGCTCAAAGCCGCCGGCGTGCCCGTCACGCTGCGCGAGCACCTGGCGCTGCTCGATGCGATGGGCGCCGATCTCGTCACCTACGACGTCGAGGGCTTCTACTATCTGGCGCGGGCGACGCTGGTGAAGGACGAGCGGTTCATCGACCGATTCGACCAGGTCTTCGCCGAGGTTTTCAAGGGCGTCGAGGCGGTGTCGGGCCAAGGCGGAGAGGCCGCGGTCGATGCCCGCGAACTGCCCGAGGAGTGGCTGCGGCGGCTGGCTGACAAGCACCTGACCGAGGACGAGAAGAGGCTGGTCGAGAGCCTGGGCGGATTTGAGAAGCTGATGGAGACGCTGAAGCAACGTCTCGCCGAGCAGGAAAAGCGCCATCAGGGCGGGTCGAAATGGATCGGCACGGGCGGCACCTCGCCGTTCGGCGCCTATGGCTACAATCCGGAGGGCGTGCGGATCGGCCAGCATGAAAGCCGGCACCGGCGGGCGGTGAAGGTCTGGGACAAGCGCGAGTTTCGCGACCTCGACGACCAGGTGCAACTCGGCACCCGCAACATCAAGCTCGCGCTCAAACGCCTGCGCCGCTGGGTGCGAGACGGGGCCGAGGACGAGTTCGACCTTCCCGGCACGATCCGCTCGACGGCGGAGCACGGCTATCTCGACGTGAAGACGCGGCCGGAACGGCGCAATGCGGTGAAGGTGTTGATGTTCTTCGACATCGGCGGCTCGATGGACGACCATATTCGCGAGGTCGAGCAGCTGTTTTCGGCCGCACGCTCGGAGCTGCAACAGCTGAAATTCTTCTACTTCCACAACTGCCCCTATGAGCGGCTGTGGACCGACAACCGCCGCCGTCATGCCGAGACGATTTCAACGCAGGACGTTCTCAATACCTATGGCGTCGACTACAAGGCGATTTTCGTCGGCGATGCCTCGATGAGCCCCTACGAGATCGCCATGCCCGGCGGGTCGGTCGAGCACTGGAACCCTGAGGCCGGCGGCGTCTGGCTGCAGCGCTTTGTCACCAAATGGCCGAAATCGGTGTGGCTCAACCCGGTGCAGCGCGAGCACTGGG